>DATFWH010000295.1:0-5759 GCA_035259465.1 Binatia bacterium | reverse complement strand
CGCCGACGTATTCGACTTCCGGCTTTCAGAGGAAGACATGCGGACGCTCGACGGCTTCGAGGAGAACCTCCGCACCTGCTGGGACCCGACCAACGCGCCGTGAGCGGCTCTAAAACTTGATCATGTCGCTGCGCGTGACGGTCGTCTGCTCGGTCACGACCGCGGGGCCGCCTTTGGCCATGTGAAAGGCGGCGTACTGCTCCATGTAGGGATCGTCCGACGACATGCAGTCGACCGGCACGATGACCTTGTAGCCGCGCTGCGCCGAGCCGCTGCCGGTGCCGATGACGACGCCCTGCGCCGAGGTGCCGCAGACGATCACCGTCTTGATGCCGCGCGCTTTGAGCTTTTCTTCGAGGCCGGAGCCCAGGAACTTGTCCGGCCCGCGCTGGGCGACCCACTCGCCGTCGCGCGGAGCGAATCCCTGATCGATGAGCTCGGACGGCTCCGGCTTGTCGCCGACCAGCGTATAGAAAATCATCGCGCCGGCGGCGCGCGCCTGATCGTGCAGCTTTTTTACGCTCGGCACCGTCGCGAGGCAGCGCGGGCGCGAGCCGCAGCCGCGCTTCATCATGTCGAGTATCAACAGCGCCGTCGTCTTCCCGTCGAGCGCGACCGGCTTCAACGCCGGCGGGGGCGGCGCCTTGACGCTCGACCATTCGGCGATGATGTCCGCCGCCGGCAGCTGCGCCGCTGCGCCGAGCGCCAGCAGCACCGCGCCGGCCCACGTTAAAAGATATTTTCTCGTCATCGCTCTCTCCTTTTTCAGCGAAACCGGGCGTTGATCCATTTCTGCATGTAATCGAATGTGTTCTTTACCGTGTTGGAATACTGCCCCGGCGTCTTCTCGCACGGCAGGCACGGCAGGACGCCGTGCGAGGCGCCCTCGATGATGATGTATTCCTTGTCCTGGCTGGCAGCGACCTCGTAGTGGAACTCGTTGTCGCGGAGGAAATAATGGCCGCTCATGCCGAGAATCAGGATCGGCACGGTGATTCTTTTCAGATGGCAAGGCGTCGAGTTGTTGTTCGAGCAATAATCGATGCCGTCGTATGATTCGAGCGCGCGGATCGCGCGGGTGCCGAGAAATGATTTTACCGTCAGGAGCTTGGCACTGTCGTAAAACGAGCGCATGCGCTGAGCGCTGTCCTGCGCGGGCACGCGCACGCTCTTCACAATTTCCGTTACGATCGTGCCGTCGTTCTTGAGGAGCTTCTGCGGCTTTAGCGTCCCGCCGTCGATAGAGATATCCATCTGTGTCAGGCGCGCGCCGTCGGCCCCGTGAATAACGAAGGCGTCGTCGTCGACATAGGGGTATTTTCCGGCGTCCATTGCGCGCAGCTTCGCGAGCGCGGCGTCGACGAGCCGGTTCATGCGCGCGGCCTGTGCTTTGAAATAGCGCCGCTTGAAGTCCGCCGAATACTGCGACCAGCCGGAAGGGTTGAAACCGTTGTTGGGATTGAATGGATCGAGCGCGCCGTTGATGCGCCACGGCTGAGCGTCGCGGTCGACCGCGGGATTGAGCGCGCGCAGGGTGTTGACCGCGGTGCCGGGATGGGCGTCGCGCATAATAATGCCGTCGGCGGGCGGCAGTCCCGCCAAGTCGCTGCTGCACGGAATCAACTTCTGTTTGCCCTGGCAGACCGACGGCCCGTTTTGGGCGACGTTCTGGTAAAACGTCATCAAGGGGCCGCCGCCGCTGCCGGCGTAGAGGAGAATCTTCGTCGCTTTCACGGTGTCTTTCAAGTATTTCATGCCGGTCGCGACGTCGAACGGCAGATCGTTCCAGAAATCCACGCTCTCGTTGTTGTCCGAGCGGCCGTTCATGCACAGCGCGTAAAAACCGCGCTTGACGAGCTCGGTGCAGGAGATGTCCTCGAGCACGTTGGCGTCCTCGTGCATATTCAGGACGGCGATGCGCGACGCGCCGGTGTGCGCGGGCGAATACAGGACCGCTTTGACCGTGGGGCTGAGCTGTAAATACGTCGTTTGCTGGGCTGCCGCTTCTCGCGCGAGGAGTGAGCAGCAGACGGCGATCAAAAATATGCGGGATAACATGGCGCGCATGGTCAATCTCCTCTAGCGCCGAAATCGGCGCGACGCGAGATTAGACGCGCGTCGAAAACTTGTCAAGAAGCTAGCGCGCGGAGAAGACTTTCAGGAATTCGTCGTTGATCTCGTTGTAGCGCGTGCCGCCGTCGACGATGTCGGAAAAAAACAACTTGCGTCCGCGAACGAGCTCGGGCGGGTCCGGGTCGACCTTGGGATGCGCCGGGATTCTCCCTGAGCGGCGGAGGATCGCCTGTCCCTGCGGCGAAAGGACGAAGTCGACGATCAGTTTCGCTGAGTTCGGGGCTTTACCGTAGCTGCTCACGCCGATCGCCTGCGGCGTCGTGACGAGCACGTCGTCCTTGATCCAGCCCATCGGCGCGCCTCGCTTCTGGTACTGGCCGATGCGATGCGCGTAGGCGGCGATGCCGATCGCGTGCTCGCCCGCCATCGCGAGCTCGACCATCATGCGGTTGCCCGCCTGCACGTGCACGTTTTGCGCCGCGAGCCGGCGCATGAACGCGCGGCCCTTTTCCGCACCCAGGTATTGCAGCATGCCGTGATACCAGGTAACGGCGGAATCGGGAATCGCCATGCGGTTCTTCCATTTGGGGTCGAAAAGATCGTTGTACGTTTTCGGCGCGCCGGCGGCGGGGACCAGATTGGTGTTGAAGATCGTCACCTGCGGCAGCAGGAAGAAGCCCGCCCAGCGCCCGGCGGGGTCGCTCAATTCCTTCGGATACGCGGCGAGCTCGGGCGAGACGTAGCGCGTCCAGTAATTCCGCTTGAGTACCTGCGCGACGTAGAAGCCGTCGAGGTCGATGAGATCGACGTTCAAGCCGCGCGCCCGCGCCTCGACGTCGAGGCGGCTCAATACCGGCGCGTTCGCCGCGCGCGAGCGCTTGATGTCGATGAACGGATATTTCTGATTGATGCCTGCGACGAGCGCACTGGCGTCGTCGACGTTCATCGAGCCGTACCAGTAAACCGGCCCCTCTTTCTTCGCCGCGCCGATCTTTTCCAGCTCGCCGTCCGCGGCGGCCGCCGTCCGGAAAAAACAAAGCGCGGCGGCGAGCGCGGCGAGCGCGATTTTCATCGAGGTTTGTGCATGCATCGCGCACGAGAATAGTCGATTTTGCTTCGCCGCGTCAAAGTGGACTAGAATACTGCTTTTAAGGAGCGCATCACTGGCCCGCCGACGCGTTCAAGAGTCCTGCACGGTTTGCTATATGAACCGGCTTTTCTGCATCTGCGATGCGATCCCGACGCTCGCCTTGCGCACGCGCGTCTGCCTCGTGATCCACATGAACGAGCTCAAGAAGAGCAGCAACACCGGCCGTCTCGCGCTGCGCGCGCTCGTCAACAGCGAGATGCGCGTGCGCGGCGAACTGGGCGAGTCGCTCGATCTAAGCGATCTGTTGAGGGGCGGCTACCGGACGTTTTTATTCTATCCATCGAAGGACGCGGTAGAGTTGAACGAAGCGTTGCTGCGCGATGATCCTCGGCCGGTGCAGCTCATCGTGCCTGACGGCTCGTGGCGGCAGGCCGGCAAGATGCTCTACCGCCATCCCGAATTGAAGGATGTGCCGCGCGTCAAGCTCGGCGAGTCGAAGGCGCCAAAGTATTATCTGCGCGCGCAGCACCGGCCCGAGGGCATGGCGACGCTGCAGGCGATCGCGCACGGCCTCGGCGTTATCGAAGGCACGCGCGTCGAGGCGGAGTTGATGAAGCTATACGACGCCAAGATCGAGCGGACGCTGAAGGCCAAAGGAGTTATTCATTGAGCCTTGCAAAAGATGGTGAATTGGCGTATGCATACGAACGTCCGTTCTAACGCCCTAAGCCTCAAAAAACCAGGGGGTAGCCTATGTTCGTAAAAAAAACGCGTCTAGAGAACTTCGACGACTGGGTGGATTACTTTCACGCCTGGCACGACGACATCGGCTACCCGATGGAGCTGATCGGCAATGATTACAGCTTCGAGACCAAGCTCGCCGAGATCGAGAGCAATGAGATCGAGTTCGGCGACTATGCCGGCCGGCCGAAGTGGGAGAAACTCACCGACGTGCCCGACCAGCGCATCCGCGACGCCCTCGCCCACCTGATCGAGTTCCAGGGCGACACCGAGTTCGCCTCGGTCGAGCAGCAGCGCAATTTGATCGAGCGCGCGCCCACGGATGTCGATCTCAAGAACCTCATCCGCATCAACCGCGAGGAGATGCGCCACGGCTGGCAGATGGCCTACGTGCTGATGACGCACTTCGGCGACAGCGGCAAGCGCCAGGCGCAAAATTTATTGGAGCGCCGCGCCTCGACCAACACGCGGCTGCTCGATTCGTTCAATCAGCCGGTGCGCAACTGGCTCGACTTCTTCACCTATACGAGCTTCATCGACCGCGACGGCAAATATCAGCTCAACATGCTGAGCCGCACCGCTTTCGCGCCGCTCGGGCGCAGCTGCCTGCCGATGCTCCAGGAAGAGGCGTACCACCTCGCGCAGGGGAACATCGGCCTCGTGCGCATCGTCAAAGCGGGCAAGATCCCGATGCCGATCATTCAGAAGTATTTCAACAAATGGGTCTCGACCGCCTATGACCTCTTCGGCCAGGACGACTCGAGCTCGGCGCACTGGGCGTACGTGTGGGGCTTGAAGGGGCGCTACGACGAACAGCTCTACGACGCGCCGGCCGACATGGACAAGCTGAACGAATTGTCGCGCGCGACCTTCTTCAAGGAGGTGAGCGCGCTGGTCGACGCGCTGAACCACTACATTCCCAAAGACACGCCGAGGCTTACGATCCCGAGCGACAAATTCCGCCGCTACATCGGACAATACGCTGGCAAGCCCTACAGCTTGACGGGCGAGCTTTTATCGCAGGAGGCGTACGAGAAGCACCTCAAGGAAGTGATGCCCTCGGACGCCGACGACGAGTTCGTCATCAATATTGAGAAAGAGAAGGGCTGGATCCTCGACCCACAGCCCGGCAGGTAAAAATCAAAACAGTTCGCTAAAAGCCCTGGGCGGAGAATCCGCTCAGGGCTTTTTCGTTTCCAGGCCGTACGCGCGCGCGAGGATCTCGATCGGATGGACCGGCTTCTTGCCGGTCGCCTGCTCGACCTGGATCGCCGAGAGCGGGCAGTCGCTCGCCGTGCAGGCGTCATCCATCTTCATGAATTTGAAGAGCGGCTTTCCGACCTTCATCGAGGCCTCGAAATTTTCCTTCTTCACGCTCCAGCTGCCGTCATGGCCGCTGCAGCACTGCATGCGCGCGACCTCCGCGCCGGGAATCAGCGACAGCAATTCCTGCGCCTTGAAGCCGATGTTCTGCGCCTTCAAGTGGCAGGGCTGATGATAGCGGATTTTGCCGACGTTTTTATCCGAGAAGTTGAGATCGAGCTTGCCGCGCTCCTTCGCCTTTACGAGATATTCGGAAAGATCATAGGTGTTCTCGGAGACGAGCTTGGCGTCTTCGGTCGGCAGAAAGCGCGGGTAGTCCTGCTTCAGCATGTAGCTGCAGCTCGCGCTCGGCGCCACGATTTTGTAACCGTCGCGCACCGCTTTCGCAAGCGACGCCGAGTTCGCCTGCATCTTTTCCAGCGCGCGCTCCATCTGTCCGACGTCGAGAAAGGGCAGGCCGCAGCACTGCTGCTCGGGCACCGCGCACTCGATGCCGTTCTTCTCGAAGACGGCGACGGCCGCCTTGCCGATG
>DATFWH010000294.1:0-3912 GCA_035259465.1 Binatia bacterium | reverse complement strand
CTGCCTCTATTATCTCGCGCTCTTCGTCCAGGTGGATCTCGAAGCGGCGAAAAAAGGCCTCGCCGGCCTCCCCGCCGAGCAGGTGCCGCGCCTGAGAAACGTCATGCGGCGCGGCTGGGTCTTTCTGATCCCGCTGGCCGTGCTGGTCTTCGGGCTCATGATCGCCGACTGGGACGCCGGCAAAGCCGGCATGGCGGCGGTGATCACGGTCTTCGCCGTCGGCGCGCTGCAAAAAGAGACGCGGCCGACGCCGGCGAGAATTCTCCGCGCCGTCGAGGAGACCGGCCGCACGATGCTCGACATCACCGCGATCGTCGCGCTCGCCGGGGTCGTCATCGGCGCGCTCCAGCTCTCGGCGATCGCCTTCAAGCTCTCGATGCTGCTGGTGACGATCTCCGGCGGGCACGCGCTGCTCTTGCTCACGTTGACGGCGCTCGGCTGCCTCTTCCTCGGCCTGCCGCTGCCGACGACCGTCGTCTACATCATGCTCGCGGTCCTGGCCGCGCCCGCGCTCGTCCAGGTCGGCATCCCGCCGCTCGCGGCCCACCTCTTTTTGTTTTACTTCGGCATGATCTCGCTGATCACGCCGCCCGACTGCCTGCCGGTCTACGTCGCTGCGGCGATCGCCAAGGCGGACTTCTGGAAAACGGGCTGGCTCGGCATGCGCCTCGCGATCGCGGCCTACATCGTGCCGTTCATCTTCGCGTTTCATCCTGCGCTTATCTTGATGGGCACGGCGGCGGAGATCGTCCTTTCCGTCGCCGCCGCCTCGATCGGTGTCTTTTTCCTCGGCGCCGCATGCGCGGGCTTTCTCTTCCGGCCGCTCCCGTGGTGGAAATGCGGCCTCTTCGGCGCCGCGTCGCTGCTGCTCCTGCTGCCTAAGTGGAGCGGCGCCGCGCTCGCGCTCGACGCCGCGGGCCTTGCGCTCGGCCTGCTGATTATTCTATGGGAATGGAACCGCTCGGCCATCCCGGCCGTTCGGACAGCGATGAACAATTTGAATCCGGAGACCTAAAAAGGTATTTTTCAGGCCGCTCAAAAAGGTCTCAGAGGCAAGGCGCGCGAACGACACCTGTAGGGGCAGCTCGCGAACCGCCCCTGCATCGGACAGCGGCATGAGCAAATTTAGCGTTTTGAGGTGGAAATGAAATTCGGTATTTTCAACATCGGCGATTACCATCCGGAGTCGAGCAAGGCGATTCCCGATTACTACGATGACATGCTCGAGCAGGTCGAATGGGCCGAGCGCCTCGGCTACGATTCCTACTGGTTCGGCGAGCATCACTTCGACTTCTTCGGCGTCGTGCCGGTGCCGCCGGTGATGATGGCGGTCGCGGCCAAGCGGACGAAAAAAATCCGCATCGGCGTCGCCGTCGCGCTGCTGCCGTATCATAATCCGATCACGATCGCGGAAGAGTACGCGATGGTGGATATCTTAAGCCGCGGGCGGCTCGACTTCGGCGTCGGCCGCGGCACGCCGCCTGAGCTGAGGGGCTTCGGCGTGACGGAGGACAATCGCGACAAGCTCGTCGAGGCGCTGGAAGTCGTAAAAATGGGCTGGCGCGACAGCAGAATCGAGTTTCATGGAAAGTACTACAATATTGCCGGCGTCAACCTGAACGTCACGCCGGTGCAGAAACCGTGGCCGCCGCTCTATTTCGCCGCGCTGAGCCCGGGCTCGTACGAGGTCGCGGGCGAGAAGGGTTATCCGATCCTCGGCATCCCCTACGCGAGCTGCAAAGACATGGCGGACGTTAAGCAAAAAATCGCGGGCTACAAGGACCGGCTCGCGGCGCACGGCCACGATCCCAAGAAGATCGACGTCGTGGAGTGCTTTCACACGCAGGTCGCGATGACGGAGAAAGAGGCCGACCGAAACGGCCGCGCCGGGCTCGTGCCCTATCTCACGGCGCGGATCGCGATCCGGCCGCGCGACTACGACGAGCTCTACCGCCAGCGCATGATCATGGTCGGCGACCCCAAGCACTGCGCCGAGCATATCGAGGAAGTGCGCGCGGCCGGCAGCAATTACGTCATTTTCCTGATGAACTTCGCGACGCTCGAGCAGGAAAAAATCCTCGCGTCGATGGAGATCATGGCGAAGGAAGTGCTGCCGAAGTTTCGCGGCGCGTGAGACACCCTGCTGCGTCTCACCAGACGAAAGGTATCAGCCGCCAGCGCACTCTTCGCATATAATCCTCGTAACCCGCCAGCTCGCGCTTGAGAAAGCGCTCCTCGATCAGGATGCGTACAGCCAGCGTCGCGATCGGAACCGCGGCGAAAACAACGCCCGCGTAGGACTCCAGCCAGAGCGGCATGCCGATTATCAAAAGGACGGCGCCGACGTACATCGGATGCCGCACAACGGAGTACACGCCGGTGTCGATCACCTTCTGGTGTCTCTCCTCCTGATATTTGACCACCGGCGCCGCGAAGGCGTTCTCTCTCAGCGCGAGCGTCATGAGCCACCAGCCGAGGATGAAAAGGACGAGGCCGAGAGCTGAGGCTAGCGGCCCGGGTTTCGGCAACAGATGGAAATGGCTGACGTCGAGACGGATGAAAATCATCAAGCCGAAGAATGCGACGAGCAACAGCGAGACGAGGATCTTATCCGCCAGCGGCTGCCCCTTCTGCACCGGGGGCTTGAAGCGCTCCTTCAGCAGGCCGGGACTCGCGCGATAGACGACCGCCGTGCTCCACGCGGAGGCGACGAGCACGACGGCGACGAAGATCCACGCGCGCGGCCAGTCGAGCGTCCCCGCCGGCAAAAATATCGGCAGAGCGAAACACAGGACGGCGATAATTACGCCGGCGATGAGTTTGGAGACGGACACGGGCGAACAGTCCGAAATGTTTCCTGGATTTCCGCTAAAAGCATGCGTGAATGACGGCCGGGAGTCCAGCCGCCGATTATGCTTTGGCTTCTGTTTTCTCGGCGGCGTCGCCGGCCGTCTTCACGTACACCGTCCTGGTCGGGAACGGCATCGCGATGCCTTCCCGCGCGTAGCGCGCGTGGAGCCGCTTGATGAACTCGTGCTTGAGCGCGGCGGCATCGATGAACTCGCGCGCACGGAGCGCGACGGTGAAGTCGACGCTGGATTGCCCGAACGCGTGATAGCGGATCTCCGGTGCGAAGTCGCGCACGCCGCCGGAGACCGTCTGCATGACCTCCTTCGCGACCTCGGCGGTGACGTGCTCGACTTTTTCGAGATCGCTGTCGTAGGCGACGCCGACGGTGATCGGCACGATGAGCTCGCGATCGGGCAGATGATAATTCGTGATGTTGTCCTGCACGAGCTTGTTGTTCGGCACGATCACCATGTTGTTCGGCAGCATGCGGATGCGCGTGCTGCGCCAGCCGATGCGTACGACGTATCCTTCTTCGCCGCTCTGCAGCTTGATGTAATGGCCGATGTCGATCGGGCGGTCGACTTTGAGGTAGAGGCCGGCGAAGAAATTGCCGAGCGTATCCTGCAAACCGATGGCGACCGCGAGGCTGCCGATGCCGAGCGTCGTGAGGATCGGCGTGAGCGAGACGCCGAGGTTGTCGAGCAGCAGCATGGCGCCGACAGCGACCATGACGATTTTGATGACGATTTCGAGCGGCCCGCGGATGTTGCCGAGGCCGTAGCGCGTCTCGGTCGTGCGGAGCAGGAGCAGCGCGCCCTTGATCGCGAGCACAATCGCGATCAGCAGGCCGAGGGTGGAGAGCAGCTGGTGCAGCGCCGCCTGCGCTTTCGGCGGAAGCGGCGCCGCGTCGGCGATAATCAACAGCGTAAGGACGATCAGCAGCGGGTACAGATAGCGGTTAAAGAGGCCGTAAAGGCGCCGGTCGACGACGCTCGGGCGCACCGCGCGTCGGAGGATCGACGCAATCAGGCGGCTGAGCACGAAGCCGATAAGCGCTGCGGC
>DATFWH010000293.1:0-9352 GCA_035259465.1 Binatia bacterium | reverse complement strand
GACGGTGATCGGCAGATCCATAATCAGGTCGCGACCTTCTCGGCTGAGCAGGGGATGCGGGCGAATGCGCGGCGTGATGTAGAGGTCTCCCGGCGGACCGCCGCGCACGCCGGCCTCGCCCTTGCCGGGAACGCGAATGCGCTTGTCGGCCTCGGCGCCGGGCGGAATATTGACGCGCACGGTTTCCTGGCGCATGAGGCGTCCGGTGCCACCGCAAGTAGGGCACGGATCGCCGGGGATCTGTCCGGTGCCGCCGCAGCTCGGACACGTTTGCCGAAACTGCATCGGCCCTTCGGCGATCGCTATCGTGCCGGTGCCTTTGCATTGCGGACAGGTTTTCGGCGACGAGCCGGGCTTTGCCCCCGAGCCGTGGCACGTCTCGCACTCGACGGGACGATCGATCGTGAAGGCGGTCTGAAAGCCGCGCACGGCGTCCAAGAAGTCGATGTCCATCGCCGCTTCGATGTCGTTCCCGCGCTGCGGTCCCGTGCGCGTAGCCCGTCCGCGCCGGCCGCCGAACGCGCCGCCGAGTCCGCCGAAGATGCCCCCGAGATCGTCGAAATCGAATTCCTGCGCACTGAAGCCGCCGCCGCCGGGCTGCGCGCGCGACGCCTGCTCCTGCCATTGCTTGTAGCTGCGCGCTTTGTCGGCGTCGAAGCCCGACGCCAGCCCCGCCTCGCCGAACTCGTCATAGAGCTTGCGCTTTTGCGGATCGCTCAGCACGTCGTTCGCGACGGAGATGTCCTTGAATTTATTCTCGGCCTCTTTATTGCCGGGATTGATGTCGGGGTGATACTTGCGCGCGAGTTTGCGGTAAGCCTTGCGGATGTCGTCGTCGGACGCGCCGCGCTCGACGCCGAGAATTTTGTAGAAGTCGCGATCGGCCATATCAACCCTAAAAGATAATTACGAAAACGGCCGTTGCAAGGCTTAAGCGCTTCTTTTCGGCACGAGGAGCGCCATCAGCAGCACGCTCACGAGCGACGTCACGCCGAGCATCCAAAAAATGGTCGGCAACGCGGTGGCGACGAGGAGCAGCCCGACGACGGTCGTGGAGACGGTTTTGGACACTTGCTGGATCAGCCGGTCGAACGAGATGATGCCGCCGCGCAGCTCGGCCGGGGCGTTCTGTGTGAGGAGGCTTTTTTGCATCGGCGAGATCACGCCGTTGGCGATGCCGTAGAAAAAGAGCGCGCCGCCGACCATCCAGACGCCTGGCAAAAACGGCACCGCAACGATGGCGACGCCGCTCACCACGAAGGCCGCGAAGAGAAGCGTCGCCTTGTCGCGCCCGGCGGCGATCCGCCCCGCCTGGCTCGACGTCGCCATCGCCCCGACGGCGAAGAACACGTAGAGGAGACCAGCGGTTGCCGTCGAGATGTTATGCGTGCGCACGAGAAACAGCGGGAAGTAGGTGAGAAAGCCGTAGTCGAGAAAGAAGCGCAGAAAGCCGGCGGCGAATGCGACCATCAGCCGCGGATGGCGCGTGAGCCGCGCGATGCCTTTCAAATATTTCCAGCTGTCGTCGTGATCCGATCCTTTGGTCTCCGGCATCCACAAGAGCGCGGCGAACCCGACTGGTACGACGATGAGGTAAACGAGGAACGGCCAGAACCAAGCGATCGCCGCGAGCGTGCCGCCGAGCGGCGGCAGCACGAAATAGCCGACGCGGTCGAGAAAGACTTTGAGTCCCTGGCCGCCGATCTCTTTATCGCCATCCAGGAGATCGCCGATCAGAACGATGGTGAGCGGGATAACGGCGCTGAAGCCGATGCCCTGGATCGCGCGCAGCACCAACAGCCAGGTGAAGCTCGGCGCGAAGCCCATCGCCGCGCCGCTCAATCCGAAGAGGACGAGGCCCCACGCGAGCAGGAAGCGGCGGCCGTAGAGATCGGCGACCACGCCGAAAAGCGGCGAGAGAAAGATCGCCGGTCCGGTGTAGACGGTCATCACCAGCGCGATCTCGGAGTCGCTCACCCCGAACGCGCCGGTGAGCGCCGGCAGCGCCGGCTGGATGAAGTTGACGCCCATCATCAGCGCCATGCTCGACGCGTAGACGATCGCCAGCGCCCGGCGCTTCTCCGCCGCGAGCTCGCCCAGGCCGAAGACATTCGCGACCGAGAACGTCGTCATACGCTACCGAAACTAGACCACTAGGCGACCACCCGTCAACCGCCTTGACAAGCCGCCAGCTTTGTGTGAAGGATACGCTTAATAAGCGTAATATATACGCAAAGCCGGCAGCCCGCAGCCGTGCCGGAGGGGGCGGTCGAAGGCCCGAGAGCTAGGCGCTTTTCGAGCAATGGCGCCGCGAGCGGCGCGGGGCGGCCGACGCGGGTAAGGAGAAATACCATGGAGCTAAACACCGCGGCCCGGAGCGAGTCCCAACGGCTGTACGACCATCTCGCGCGCCTCGGCGACGCGCATGCCTACACTGCCGAAGCGTGCGCGGCGTTCGCCGACGAGATCGCCGCGATCCGCGCCCTCAAGCGTGAGCGCAACGCCGTCGTGCTCGCGCACAACTACCAGCGCCCGGAGATCTTCGAGGTCGCCGACTTCATCGGCGACTCGCTCGAGCTCGCGCGCCGGGCGACTAAGGTCGACGCCGACGTGATCGTCTTCTGCGGCGTTCACTTCATGGCCGAGAGCGCCAAAATTTTGAATCCGGAAAAAACCGTCCTGCTGCCCGATCTCCGCGCCGGCTGCTCGCTCGCCGAGAGCGTCACCGCCGAGCGCCTGGCCGAGCGCAAGGCCGAGCTCAAGCGGATGTATCGCGACCTCGCCGTGGTCGCCTATGTCAACACGACCGCCGACGTCAAAGCGGAGTCGGACGTCTGCTGCACCTCGGCCAACGCGGTGAAGATCGTGGGCGCGCTGCCGAACCGCCACATCCTGTTCGTCCCCGACGAAAACCTCGCGCGCTACGTCCAGCAGCATACGGACAAGACGGTCATCGCCTGGGACGGCAACTGCTACGTGCACCATCAGATCACGCCGGAGGAGATCCTCGCGGTCAAAGCGAAGCTCCCGCACGTGAAGGTGCTCGCGCACCCCGAATGCCGCGCCGACGTGCTCGCGCTCGCCGACGCCGTCATGAGCACGAGCGGGATGGTCGATTACGCGGCGAAGAGCGCGGACACCGAGTTCCTCGTCGTCACCGAATGCGGCCTCTCCGACCGCCTGCTGCTCGAGCTGCCGGAGAAAAAATTCTACAAGGCCTGCAAGCTGTGCCGCTATATGAAGATGATCACGCTCAGCGACGCGCTCGCGTCGCTGCGCTACATGCGGCATGAGATCGTGCTCGACGAGTCCATCCGCAAGGGCGCGAAGCGGGCGCTCGCCCGCATGCTCGAATTAGGCTAGCGCCGCCGCTTGACGGATTTTATCCGCCGCGCTATCAGTCGCTCTTTCAACGGAGGAGCCGCGGATGGCGGTCGTCGGCACGACCTGGGTTGTTGTCTTGCGGTGTCAAAGCTGCGAAAAGCTGTTTACGCTGAAGGGCATCCCCGCGACGAGCCTCGTACAGGCGCCGAACGAAACCGCCTGCCCGCACTGCGGAAACGTGCCGGGTTGGTCGCCGCTGAACCCCTCCAGCGCTGGACGCAGCCACACCATCGTCGAGCTCACGAGCGAAAAGACCTCGCGCCGCAAGCAATAACCCGCGCCTCGTCCCTTCGTCTCCCGGATATTTCTTTGCCGGCGCTCAGTTCCCGCGTCCCCAGAACAGAGCTCGGAGTTTCTCCTGGCCCAGCACTCGTTGCAATTCCTTGAACACGAAGAAAGGAATGAATGCCACGAAAATCACGACAGACCCGGAGAGCAATTCGTCCCAGCCTTTGGTCGCGATCTCCTCGAAGCCTCCCGCCCAGCCGGTCCCGTGGAGCAGTCCCCGGACCGTTGCCTCGAGCACACTAAAGAGCGCCACCCACAAGCTGAACATCACCGTCCGAAACAGGGCGGACACAATCAGCGGCTTTTGCTCCATCCGCCGACCCAGGCGCAGCAAATCTCCCACCATGATCAGCTTGGCCAAGACCGCCGCCTCGATCAGCGGGAACCAGTAATTCGTGTAGTGGACCTGATATTCGGCCAGGACCAAGCGGCGATACCAGGCAAATGCGACTAGAAAAAAGGCCAGATAGCCGAAATCGATCAAATACTCGACCACTTCATGGGCGATCTTCTTCTTCAAACCTTCGGATGCCATTTGGATTTCATTGCAACAAAATGAGTCGCCCCGTCTATTGGACGAAGGTCCAACATGGGGCGAGATAATCCCTTCCCCGGTCTTGACTCTCGTGTCGCTTGTTATAAGAGAAAATCTTCGGGCGCTTTAACGTGGAATAGAGGAGGAACGATGGCAAAATATCTGTTGATCGAATCGCGCGACCCCTTCGACAGCGCCGATTCGCAATACTTCGCGGAGCTGGTCCAGGGTCTAGCCAAGCGCGGCAACGAGGCGACGGTCTTTCTGGTGCAGAACGGCGTGCTGCCGGCGCGGAAGGGCTCGAAGTACAGCACGGTGATCGCCGACCTCGTCAAAAGCAAGATCAAAGTCGTCGCCGACCGTTTCTCGCTGAAAGAGCGCGGCATCCGCCAGCTCGTCGACGGCGTCGATACCGCGGACACGGACCGGCTCGTCGATTTGCTCGTCGAGCCGGGGACGAAAGCCATCTGGCACTGATTTTATTCAGTCACTCCCGCGAAAGCGGGGGGCCAGTCCGGGAATTCTGGATTCCCGCTAAAAACATGCGGGAATGACGAGAGTGAAGGAGAATCTCATGGCAGGCAAAACCATCACCGTTGCGATCATGGACGCGCCGTACGAGTCGGCGAACTCGACGACGGCGCTGCGCATCGTGCAGTCGGCATTATCCAAGGGACACAGCGTGAACGTCTTCGCCTACGAAGGCGCGGTCAACTTGACGATGAAAGCGCAGGCGCCGCATCCGAATCCGGTCAAGGGCACCTCGGTCGAGCAGGAGGCGCACCCGACGACCAAGGACTGGGTCGCCTCGCTGTTCAAAATGGCCAAGGAGAAAGGGCTCAAGCTCGACTGGGTGAACTGCGGCCTCTGCGTCGATGAGCGCGGCGCGGGCGACTGGGTCGAAGGGCCGCGGCGCGGCGGGCCCAAGGACTTCTTCGACGCCTCCAACGCGAGCGCTGCTACGCTCGTGATCCCGACCAAATAGGGAGAACGCCATGGCGAAAATTTTGAACATCGTCGAGACCGCCTACCGCGGCACCATCGAAGAGCAGGACGACACGGTGCTCTGGCTCACGCACATGCTGAAGAATGCCGGCGCGGACATCTCCGTGCTGCTCCGCGCCAACGCCGTCAACTATGCCTGCAAGGGCCAGGACGCCTCCGGTCTAGTCTTCGGCGAAGCGAAGATGACCCACCCGCCCGAGATCGACAAGGACGTCGCCAAGATGATCGAGAAGGGCGTCTCGATCTACGTCGTCGAGGAAGACGCGCGCGAGCGCGGGCTTGGCGACGACGATCTGTTGAGCGGGCTCCGCCGCATCAAGCGCCAGGGCATCCCGCAGCTGATCGACGAGCACGACCAGGTCTGGCACTGGTAGACGCGCAGCCGGCCGCGGCCGTTGCCGGGCCGTGGAGCGACAGTGGACGCTTACAACTACGAAGGGTACGGACAGTGCGACGTCGGCGCGCCGGATTTTTTTTCGGTCGCGAAGATCGGCACCCCGGCGCCGGATTTCTCGCTTCCCGCGCTCGACGGCGCGCGCGTCTCGCTCGCCGATTTCAAAGACCGCAAACACGTCGTATTGGAATTCGGGAGCGTCACCTGACCGCCTTTCGTGGGGGAGGTTCCCCCGCTCACGCGATTACGAGAAAAGTACCGGTCGAAGGGATTCGAATTTTTCATCGTCTACGTCCGCGAAGCCCATCCCGGAGAGAATTTCCCGCATCACGCCTCTTTTGAGCAGAAGCTCGCGCACGCCAGAAAGCTCCGCGAGCTGGAGCGCGTCGAGATCCCGATCGTTGTCGACGATCTCGCCGGCACCACTCATCGGACGTACGGCCTGCTGCCGAACATGGTTTACGTGATCGAGCGGGGCGGCACGATCGTGTACAAGTCCGATTGGACCGACAGCCACGAGCTTGACGGCGTGTGCGAAAGTCTCCTGCGGCTCGGCGAGATGAAGGAGCGCGGCGCGCCGATCATCCGCAAGGGAGTTTCCGAGCGCCTCCACTGGATTCCGATGGAGCCGGCCGACCGCGAGCGGATTTACCGCCGCTCGGGGGAGAAGGCGATCAAGGACTATCTGAACGCCAAAGGCCATCTGCCCTACGCTGCCGACAGAGAGATAAAGAAATAGCGGCGCGAAGTGCGATCGGTTTTTGAGGGCGAGACGGCGTTGCCATAGCGCGGAAATCAGCGAATTCAAGATCCAAAACCTGACCCCAAAACGTTAGGAACACGCTGTGCAACCCCTTCGGTATTCCATCAACGTCACATTGGACGGGTGCTGCGACCATCGGGGGGGAATTGTCCCGGATGAGGAGTTGCATCGTTACGCGACCGAGATCCTCGCCCGCGCCGATGCTCTCCTCTTCGGTCGGGTGACTTACGAAATGATGGAGTCGGCGTGGCGAGCGGTGCCGACCGGAGCGAAGCCTGATTGGATGACACCCTGGATGGAACCCTTCGCCCGGACCATCGACGCAGCGAAGAAGTACGTAGTGTCAAGCACCCTAGATCGGGTCGATTGGAACGCGGAGCTTTTGCGCGGGGATCTGGCGACGGCCGTTCAACGGCTCAAACGAGCATCGGGCAAGGGACTGTACGTGGGAGGCGTGAAGCTGCCGCTGGCGTTGACAGAGCTGGGGTTGATCGATGAATACGAGTTCTTGGTGCATCCGAGGCTCGCGGGCCATGGGCCTACGTTGTTCGCGGGCCTCTCGAAGCCTGTCGATTTGAAGCTCGTGAGTCGGCGGGAGTTCAGCTCGGGCGCGGTGGCGATGCGATATGAGCCGAGAAGGTAACCATGCCCTACATGGGGTCGGGAGTCTTTTTCGAGCCGAAGATTGTTTAAAAAGACTCCGTGCCCGAACAGCGTCGGTCTGCTGACGGTCTCCAAGGAGCGCGACGCTGCGCAGGCCATGATCCAGTTCATGACCTCGCCGGCCGCCGCACCGCTGCCACCTGAGGTGCGCGAGGAGCCGGTG
Source organism: Binatia bacterium (assembly GCA_035259465.1). Taxonomy (GTDB): domain Bacteria; phylum Desulfobacterota; class Binatia; order UBA9968; family UBA9968; genus JAJPJQ01. The sequence goes on along the minus strand of DATFWH010000293.1, from coordinate 2,157 downwards.
GGGAAGTGATATTCGCGGTCTCTGGCCCTTCTGATCGCCCGGCGTTAATCCTGTCTATTTTCTTGTTGTTAACATTCGTAAACGTTTCTAAAATAACGCCGTCTCCTGAGGTCTCCAATGGCAGCCGGCGCGAAAAAAAAGGCGACGCAACCGTCCCGCTCAAATAACGAGATACGGGCTCTCATGCTTCGGTACTTCTATGACCGAAATGAATCTTGACATTTAGTTTCGCTCTTCAAGGGGACATTTCCGTGCCGCTGCGCTAATCAGGCGCCATGCCGGACGCTTTTAACCCCGTCGCGCGCGATTCCGAGTGGTCTTTAGGGTCAGGCTTGTATAGTGAATGGAACACGCGCCAAGCGACCATCGCAATTTCGATCGGTTACCTTAGGGGTCAGCTTGGGCTGACCCGGCTTCCACGGAGAGTCACTTACACGCCGAAGTATCGGCAAAAGCCGAAATTTCGGCGGGCGTCTACGCTGGCGATTTCTCTAGATATCGATTCTCGACGCCCTTCGGCTGCCGCGGTCTCTGCGGCCGGCTTGCGCCGTAGTCTTCGGCGTCAATAAGGGTAGTAAGCGCCGTACGGCGGATACCCAAAGTAGGGATAATACGAATAGTAGGGGTATCCGTAATAGTACGGATAGCCGTAAGCGCCATAGTAGCCGTACCCGTAGCGCGGGTAGTAGCCGTAGCCGTAACGGCCATAACCGCCATAGTAGGGGCGGTATCCGTAGTTATGGCCGTAGAAGTTATGCCCATAGAAGTTATGGCCATAAAAGTTATGGCCGGAGAAACGACCGCCGTCGAAACGACCGTAGCCGCCGTAGCCACCATAGCCGCCGCGACCGAAGCTTCCGCCGTAGCCTCCGCCGCGCGACATCGAAGCGCCGCCGCCGGCCATTCCGCCGCCGCCGCGACCGACAGCCGCGAAACTAGGAGCCGGAATCATCAACAGCGCCGCCAACGCGGCGACCGATCCTAGAGTCCTTAAGTTTTTCATCTCGATGGCCCTCTTTTTTGGTTCTCTCGATTATATAACTGAGCATTAAACGTGCCAAGCGATTGCGCTTCACCCGCGGCGCTATAACTATCGACGGCGATCGCCGGGCGACAGCAATCGGTGCTTTCTTCTCCCCATCCTCCTCTCCCCGTATTGGACCAAGGTCCAATATACGCCCCCCGAACCATTCGCTAGGAAAAAACCTGACCGGCGGTCCAGCGGCCGTTCGCATCCATTCGGACAAAAATAACCTTGGGCGGGAGGCTCCGATGTCCAAGCGCAATCGAGTCAAAAGGTCGCCGGCCAAAAGCGCGCGTCCCTCGCCGCCATCCGCATCCGCAAAAATATCCTTACCTCAATGGTTCATCGCGGGCCTCCTGCTGCTGATGATCGTCGTCGGGGCCGGCTGGATGATCGCGTCGGCATATCGGCACGAGAACACGGTCGCGATGGCCTTTCCTTCCGCAAGTGCGGCGTTCAAGCCGACCGCGGTCAACACAACAAAGCCCGCCGTTGCGGCACCAGAAGGCATGGTGTGGATCCCCGGCGGCGAATTCTCCATGGGCGCGCAGGACCCGCCGGGCTTGGACCCCGTCGGCATGCAGGCGACGGAGGACTCGCGGCCGATCCACCGCGTCTACGTCGACGGCTTCTGGATGGACAAGACCGAAGTCACCAATGCCGAGTTCGCCGCGTTCGTCGCGGCGACCGGCCACATTACGCTCGCGGAGCGCGCGCCGCGCGCTGAGGATTATCCCGGCGCGCCGGCGGAGAATCTCGTCGCCGGCTCGGTCGTCTTCTCGCCGCCGAACCATCCGGTCAAGCTCGACAACCATTTTCAATGGTGGAGCTACGTCAAGGGCGCCAACTGGCGCCATCCGCTCGGCCCGGGGAGCGATATCAAAGGTCGCGAGCAGTATCCCGTCGTGCATATCGCCTATCCTGACGCGCAAGCGTACGCGAAATGGGCCGGCAAGCGGCTGCCGACGGAGGCCGAGTGGGAGCGGGCGGCGCGCGGCGGCCTGGCGGGCAAGCCGTACTACTGGGGCGACGAGCTGAAGCCGGGCGGCAAGTGGATGGCGAACATCTGGCAGGGGCGGTTTCCCGTGGAGGACCTCTGCGAGGACGGCTTCCGCGGCGCCGCGCCGGTCGGC
>DATFWH010000292.1:0-7012 GCA_035259465.1 Binatia bacterium | reverse complement strand
ACTCTGTTAAAAATCGAAAGTTACGGTCGAGCGGCCATGGTGCGTCCGGCGGTCCGCGCCGCATGGAACGCCCGGCGCGTAGATTTTCCCAAAACATTACACACCCTTTCCGATCCTCTCCCGGGTGCCCTACGGGTCGGGTGAGAAGTTGACGAAAGGGGAGGAGAAAAACCAAAGGAGAGTTATGACCGAAATCTCGATGAAGCAGCTTTTAGAGGCGGGGGTCCACTTCGGCCACCAGACGAGCCGCTGGAACCCCAAGATGCGCCAGTATATTTTCGGCGCGCGCAACGGCATTCACATCATCGATCTCCAGCAAACCGTTACGATGTTCAAGGCGGCGGCGGGGTACGTCCGCGACCTCGCGGCCGGCGGCGGTAATCTGCTTTTTGTCGGCACGAAAAAACAGGCGCAGGAAGCCATCAAGGAAGAGGCCGAGCGCTGCGGCATGTTCCACGTTCAGAACCGCTGGCTCGGCGGCACGCTCACTAACTTCGCGACGATCCGCCAGAGCATCGAGCGGCTGCGCAAACTCGAGGAGATGGAGAACGATCCCAAGATCGTCGACGCGCTGACCAAGAAAGAGATGCTCGGCCTCAAGCGCGAGAAAGAGAAGCTCGAGCAGTCGCTCGGCGGCATCAAGGGCATGCGCAAACTTCCGGACGCAATTTTCGTCATCGACCCCAAGCAAGAGGAAATTGCGGTCAAGGAAGCGCGTAAGCTGGGCATTCCGGTCGTAGCCGTCGTCGATACCAACTGCGATCCCGATATGGTCGATCACAAGATCCCCGGCAACGACGACGCAATCCGCGCGATCCGTCTTTTCTGCGCCGCGGTCGCCGACGCCATCATCGAGGGCAAAGTCCTCCACGAGCAGGCGCTCACGCGTCCTGCCGGCGAGGCCGCGCCGGAAACGCCGCTTCCGATGGAAGAGACGCCGACCTCCGTCGCCGCCGGGTCCTAAATTTCGGAGAAAATACAGATCCATGGAAGTCAATGCATCCACGGTTAAGGAACTAAGGGAAAAGACCGGCGCCGGCATGATGGACTGTAAAAAGGCGCTCGCCGAGTGTGCCGGCAATCTGGAAAAAGCCGTCGATTACCTGCGTCAAAAAGGCCTCGCCGCGGCGGCCAAAAAAATGAGCCGCGTCGCCGCCGAAGGCCTCGTCGGAGCTTATATTCATGCCGGCGGCAAGATCGGCGTCATGGTCGAGCTCGACTGCGAGACCGATTTCGTCGCGCGCACGCCTGAATACCAGGCGCTGCTGAAAGACATCGCCATGCAGGTCGCGGCGGCGAGCCCGCGCTACATCCGGCGCGAGGACGTGCCGGCCGAGGAAATCGAGCGCGAGCGCACGATCTACCGCAGCCAGGTGCTCGAGCAGGGCAAGCCCGAGAAGATCGTCGACAAGATCGTCGAGGGCAAGCTCGACCGCTTCTACTCGGAGATCTGCCTCGTCGAGCAGGCATTCATCAAGGATCCCGACAAGAAGGTCGGCGATCTTCTGCGGGACGCGGTCGCGCGCATGGGCGAGAACATCCAGGTCCGGCGCTTCATGCGATACCAGGTCGGCGAAGGGGTCGAAAAGTAGCGGACGAGGCCGGTGAACAACGCCCTCAAGTACAAGCGGGTCATCCTCAAAGTCAGCGGCGAAGCCCTCGGCGGCGAAGAGAAATACGGCATTGACGGCGCGACCGTCCGGTCGTTCGCCGAAGAAATCAAAGAAGTCAAAGCGCTCGGCTGCGAGATGGCTATCGTCATCGGCGGCGGCAATATTTTCCGCGGCGCGCAGCTGAGCGAGAGCGGCATGGAGCGAGCCACGGCCGACTACATGGGCATGCTGGCCACGGTCATCAACAGCCTCGCGCTGCAGGACGCGCTGGAGAAGCTAGGCGTCACCACCCGCGTCATGTCGGCGATCGAGATGCGCCAGGTAGCCGAGCCCTACATTCGCCGGCGCGCGACGCGACATCTGGAGAAAGGCCGCGTCGTCATCTTCGCCGGCGGCACCGGCAATCCCTATTTCACCACAGACACGACCGCGAGCCTCCGCGCGATGGAGATCGGCGCCGAGGTGATCCTCAAGGCGACCAAAGTCGCCGGGGTCTTCGACTCCGATCCGATGAAGAACCGCGAAGCGAAGAAATACGGCCGCTTGAGCTACATCGAAGTTCTCAATAAAGAACTCAAGGTGATGGACTCGACGGCGATCTCGCTGTGCATGGACAACCATCTTCCGATCGTCGTCTTCAATCTCATGGAGAAAGGCAACATCAAGCGGGTGGTGTGCGGGGAGGAAATCGGGACGCTGGTTGCGCGGTGAGGCCTATGAACGAGGGCTTTTATTCCGAGCTGCAGAAGGAAATGGACCGTGTGATCGTGGCCTTCCGCAAGGAGCTTTCGAAGCTCCGCACCGGCAGGGCCTCGACCGCGCTCCTCGAGGGCATCATGGTCGACTACTACGGGACACAGACGCCGCTCAACCAGGTGGCGACGCTGAACGCGCCAGAGCCGCGACTGCTGGTGATTCAGCCGTACGACCGCTCAGCGATGGCGAACATCGAGAAGGCTATTCAAAAGTCCGACCTCGGGCTCACGCCGAACAACGACGGCAAGATCATCCGCATCCCTATCCCTGCGCTGACACAGGAGCGGCGGCAGGAGCTCGTCAAGCACGTGAAAAAAATAGCCGAGGAGTTCCGCGTCTCCGTCCGCAACCACCGACACGCGGCGCTCGAAAAAATGAAGGAAGCCGAGAAGAAGAAAGAGATCACCGAAGACGTGCATAAGCACGGCAAGGACCGGGTCGAGAAGATCACCAAGGACTTTATCGACAAGGTCGACCAGGTGCTCAAGGGCAAAGAAAACGAGATCATGGAAGTCTAATCAAACACCCTCCTACCGTGAACCGTCGAGCGGCATAACATCCCCGAAAAGATGAACCCGAGCGGCCTCGACAAGAGTCGGCTGCCCCGCCATGTGGCCGTCATTATGGACGGCAACGGACGTTGGGCAAAGCTGCGCGGCAAGAGCCGCACCGAGGGACACCGTCGCGGCACCGCGTCGGTGCGCGCCGTCGTCGAGATGAGCCGCAAGCTGGGCATCCCGTACCTCTCGCTCTACGCCTTCTCGACGGAGAACTGGCTTCGGCCACAGGATGAAGTGAGCGCGCTGATGGGCATGCTCGAGCATTACCTCGTGGCCGAGCAGCCCAAGATGATGCGCCACGGCATCCGCTTGAAGGCGATCGGCGACCGCCGGCGCTTGCCGCCGAGCGTGCGCCGTATTCTCGCGCGCGTCGAGCGCCTCACGCGCAAGAACCAGGGCATGACGGTTCTGCTCGCGCTCAGCTACAGCGGGCGGAACGACATCGTCGCGATGGTGCGCCAGGTCGCCCGCGAGGTGAAAGCGGGAAAATATTCCGTCGCCGATATCGACGAAAGGCTGGTCGCGCGCCGCGTCGCGACCGGCGCCGTGCCCGATCCCGACCTTCTCATCCGGACCAGCGGCGAGATGCGCGTGAGCAATTTTTTCCTCTGGCAGATCGCTTACACGGAGCTCTACGTAACGCCTACGCTCTGGCCGGATTTTCGCGAGCCGCAGTATCTTCAGGCGCTGCTCGACTTTCAACGGCGGCAAAGGCGGTTCGGCCGCACCGACGAACAGATAGGCAACGGCAACGGCTCCGACGGCCTAGAGGCGGACGCCGGGTGAGTGCGCAGCTAGGCGCCAGGCTAGTGACGGCGCTTATCGCCGTGCCGGCGCTCATTTGGGCGATCGGTTGGGGCGGCCCGCGCCTGTTCCCCTGGCTTGTCCTGCTCGCCGCCGCCGTTTCGTTCTGGGAATATTATCGGATGGTCTTTGCGTCACCGTGGCAGCGGATCGCGCCGATTCTCGTCGGTCTGGTAGTCGCGGCCGGCGTTATCCAGGAGCACGCGATGCCGACGCTGGCGGTCGCCGCCGCGCTTCTTTTTCTCGGCGCCGTCTTCGGCGCGGGATCGCTTACCGACCGCTTCAATCGCCTCGGCTGGATCGTCATCGGAACGCTGTACGTCGGCCTTCTCCTGCCGCACGCCGCGCTCGTTTATCGCCTGAACGACGGGCCCGAATGGATTTTCTTCACGCTCGTCGTCGTAATGATCGGCGACAGCGCCGCCTACGTCGTCGGCAAGGAGATCGGGAAGATCAAGCTCTATCCCGAAGTGAGTCCGAACAAGACGGTGGAAGGAGCCGTCGCCTCGACCGTCGCGAGTCTCGCGGCGGGCGTCCTTACAGGACATTACCTGCTGCCGGTGTATTCGTGGTTTGAACTCGCCGGGATCGCGTTGGTCATGAGCGTGCTCGGTCAGGTCGGCGATCTCTTCGAGTCGTGGATCAAGCGTGTCTTCGCCGTAAAGGATTCCGGCTCGATCCTGCCGGGCCACGGCGGGTTGCTCGACCGTCTCGATAGTCTTATATTTCCACTGGTGTTCATTACCTATTACGCGAGGTTCCTTCCCCGATGAGGCGGGTCGCCATCCTGGGCTCGACCGGATCGGTCGGCGTTAGCACGCTCGACATCGCGCGGAGCTTTCCGGATGAGTTCCGCGTGACCGGCCTCGCCGCGGGGAGAAACGTCAAGCTCCTGGCGACGCAGATCAAACAGTTCGCCCCTTCGTGCGCCAGCGTAGCGGATGAAGTCTCGGCGCTCGAGCTGAAAAAGCTCGTCGGAAAAACGACGACTGAAATTCTCTGGGGCGAGCATGGCGCTTCCACGGTGGCTGCTTCCAGCGGCGCGGATGTCGTTCTCGCCGCCATCGTCGGCGGCGCGGGTCTCGTGCCGACGCTCGCGGGCCTCCGCGCCGGCAAGGAACTCGCGCTCGCGAACAAAGAATCCCTTGTGATGGCAGGCGAGATCTTCATTCGTGAGGCGCGCGAGCGCGGCGTGCGGCTCCTCCCGGTGGACAGCGAGCACAGCGCGATCTTTCAGTGCCTGCAGGGGAACCGGATCGAGGACGTCGAGCAGATCATTCTCACCGCCTCCGGCGGCCCATTCCTTCGCGCTTCGCTCAAAAGCCTTGACCGGGTCACGGTCAAGCAGGCGCTCAAACACCCGAACTGGAAGATGGGCCCCAAGATCACCGTCGATTCGGCGACTATGATGAACAAAGGGCTCGAAGTCGTCGAGGCGCGCTGGCTTTTCGGGCTGGAGCCGCCGCGCGTCGACGTCGTCATTCATCCGCAGAGCGTCGTCCATTCGATGGTCCGTTACCGCGACGGATCGGTGATCGCGCAGCTTGGCATTCCCGATATGCGCATTCCGATCGCCTACGCACTTTCGTATCCGCGCCGGCTCCCGGCGACCTGGCCGCGCCTCGAGTTGACCGAGCTGAGCGAGCTCAATTTTCTGCCGGTCGAGAAAAAGCGCTACCCCGCGCTCGCGCTCGCCTTCGAGGCGCTCGCGGCCGGCGGCACGATGCCGGCCGTGCTGAACGCCTCGAACGAGGTCGCGGTCGCCGCTTTCCTGGACAAGCGCCTCGGCTTCCGCGATATCCACCGAGTGATCGCCGCGACGATGGAGGCGCATGCGCCGTTCCACACCGCGGACGTGCGGGAGATCCTTGAGACTGACCGCTGGGCGCGCGAGCGGGCGGGGCGTCTCATCGCTCGCAACACCCGCAGCCGGTATGGTAAACTACGGGGAGCGCCGCGGCTCGACCGCGGGCTCGCGTAGAACAGGAGAGCTCGCATGTTGAATGTCATCCAATCGGTCCTCTCGGCGGTCGTCGGGCTGGGCATCCTCATCGTCATCCACGAACTGGGCCATTTCCTGGTCGCGAAAAAGAGCGGCGTCGGCGTGCTCACATTTTCGATCGGCTTCGGACCGAAGATTTTGCGCAGAAAAGTAGGCGAGACCGAATATGCGCTCAGCGCCATTCCCTTCGGCGGCTACGTCAAGATGGTCGGAGAGGATCCTGCTGAAGAAGTCAGCCCCGCGGAGCGCGAAAAGGCCTTCTCGCACCAGCCGCTGTGGAAGCGCGCGGCGATCGTAGCCGCTGGCCCGGTTTCCAACCTTTTGCTCGCTTTCTTCATTTTCGCCTGCGTCATGGTGTTCTCGGGGGTGCGCACCGCGACCACCACCATCGCCGATGTAGTGCCGAACAATCCGGCGGCGAAAGCCGGCATCCAGAAGGGCGACAGGATCACGGCCATCAACGGGCGTCAGGTCGACGGCTGGACCGACTTCGCGCGGCGCATTAAGGACAGCGACGGCGGCCCGCTTCGCATAACGCTCGACCGCGACGGTCAGAGCGTGGAAGTGGTGGTGAATCCCGTCAAGAAAGAAGACCGCGACGCCTTCGGCGACAAGCGCGAGGTCTGGTTCATCGGCATCCAGCCGCAGGATGCCGTCACGAAGGTGGCGCCTTTAGATGCCATCAAGCAGGCTTCTAAACAGACCACAGACCTATCGCTCTTCACACTCGTTGCCCTCTATAAAATGGCGAAGGGCGATATCTCGCCGAAAACCCTCGGCGGTCCGCTCTTGATCGCCCAGGTGGCCGGCCAGCAGGCGCGCGAAGGCGTCGTCACATTTTTTCTTTTCGTCGCGCTTCTCAGCATCAATCTCGGCGTGTTGAACCTGCTGCCGATCCCGGTCCTCGACGGCGGGCATCTCTTTTTCTTCCTGATCGAGGCTATTCTCGGCCGGCCGGTGGGCGAGAAGCAGCGCGAGCGCGCCCAGCAGGTCGGCGTCGTGCTGTTGATCCTCGTCATGGCCTACGCGTTCTACAACGACATCGCCAGATTCTTCGAAGGATAATAGTCGCGAGCCGCGAGACAACAGGCGCGAGTCGGGATCGCAACACTCACGCTCAGGACTCGCGCCCCACGCCTTACTCATGCTTATTCTCGGTATCGACACGGCGACCACGGCCGCGAGCGCTGCGCTCGTGGAAGGGGGAAGGATCGTGCGCGAGACCGGCGGCGGCGCCTCGAACGGCAACGGCGCCGGCGCGGCGCGCGGCAATCATG
>DATFWH010000291.1:0-11688 GCA_035259465.1 Binatia bacterium | reverse complement strand
ACGAGGGAAGCCGAGCAGAAGTTCCGCGAGGTGCTGGCGTCGAGCCCCGACGACTCGGAGTCGTGGCGCGAGCTGCAGAAGATCGGCAAAAGGTATTGAGAAATCCGCCGAGTCTTAATATTTTAGGCTGACCGCAATGGCGGAAACGCTCCAGCAAAAAATCGGCATTATCGGCGCCGGCAAGATCGGCGCCGCGATCGCGCGCGGAATCGTGCGCGCCGGCCTCGCGCGGCCCGAGCAGATCATGGCGAGCGACGTGAGCAAGCCGCTGCGCCAGGCGCTGGCCGCCGAGCTCGGCGTCGAGGCGACCCCCAGCAACTTGAAGCTCTGCGACTTCGCCGATATCGTGATCCTCGCGGTCAAGCCGCAGGTGATCGATTCGGTCGTGAAGGAGATCGCCAAAAAAGTCGGCAAGGCGAAGCTAGTCGTATCCGTCGCCGCAGGCGTGCCGCTCGCGCGGCTGGAAAGAAATCTCGCCAGAGGAGCGCGCGTGGTGCGCGTCATGCCCAACATCCCGTGCGTCGTCGGCGCCGGCGCGTCCGGCTACGCCGGCGGAGCTGCGGCCGAACCCGCCGATCTCGAAAAGGTCGGCGCGATCCTCAACAGCTTCGGGGTCGGCCTTCCGCTGGAAGAAAAATATCTCGATGCCGTGACCGGCCTTTCCGGCAGCGGGCCGGCGTACGTTTTCCTCTTCATCGAATCGCTCGCCGACGGCGGCGTGCAGGTGGGGCTCAGCCGGGACGTGGCGCTGAAGCTCGCGCTCCAGACCGTCTTCGGCGCCGCGCGCATGGCGCTCGAAAGCGGCAAGCATCTGGGCGAGCTGCGCGACGAAGTGACCTCTCCCGGCGGGACGACGATCGCCGGTCTCTACGCGCTGGAAAAGGGGCGGCTTCGCGGCACCGTGATGGAGGCGGTGCTCCAGGCGACGCGCCGCTCGCAGGAATTAGGCAAAGGACAAAACTGAAGGGAAGAATTATCGTGGACGTCGACAGCGAAGTGCGCATATTGGCCCACATCGCCGATTACATGGGGACGTCCATGGCCTTCGAAGAGGTCCTCACGATCGCGATGCGCTTCACCGCCGGCCTGATGGGCGCCGACGGGTCGTCCATCCTGCTGATCGAGCGCGACACCGGCAATCTCAACTTCTTCATCGTCCTCGGCGAGAAATCCGAGCAGCTTAAAAACATCGCGCTCGAGCGCGGCGAGGGCATCGCCGGATTCGTCGCCGAGTCCGGGCTGCCGATGGTCGTCGGCGATGCCAAGCGCGAGCCGCGTTTCTCCGGCAGAGTCGATGAGATCACCGGCTTCAGGACGCGCTCGATCGCCTGCGTGCCGCTTAAGATCCACGGCCAGCTTCGCGGCGTGATCGAGATCGTCAGCAAAAAGCCCGGCGCGTTCGGCGACAAGGAGCTCGACATGCTCGGCGCGATCGCCGGCCCCGTCGCGGTGATGCTGGAGAACGCGCGCCTCATCCGCGAGGTCAGGCGGCTGCACGACGAGCTCTCCGAGGCGGCGCGCCTCAAGGCCGAGGTGCTCGCCACGATGACGCACGAGATGCGCACGCCGATCAACATCGTGATCGGCAACCTCGACCTCATGCTGCGCGGCTTTCTGGGGGAGTTATCGGAGCGCCAGCGGAAGTGCGTCGAGACCGCGCTGCGCAATTCGGGCGAAGCGCTCAATCTCGTGAGCAGCCTGCTCGATCTGTCGCGCTTCGAGGCCGGCCAGTACGTCGTTCACGTAGAGGAATTCCGGCTCGAGGAGATCTGGAACGAGCTCGAGACGTTCATCCGCGTCGGCCTCTCCGGCAAGCCGGTCGAGCTTTTTTGGACGATCGAAGGCGAGCTGCCGGCGCTCAGCACCGACCGGATGAAAATGAAGGAAATCCTGAGCAACGTCGTCTTCAACGCGGTCAAATACACAGACCGCGGCGAGGTGCGCGTCACGGCCGCGCCGCGCGACGGCGGCAACGGGATCGCGATCGAGGTGCGCGACACCGGCGTCGGCATCCCGGAGGAGTCGATCCCCTTTATCTTCGATCCGTTCCGGCAGGTCGAAGGCTCTGCGACGCGAAGTCTGGGCGGCGTAGGACTCGGGCTCGCGATCGCGAAAAGGCTGATCGAGCTGCTCCACGGCACAATCGAGGTCGAGAGCCGGCTCGGCCGGGGCACGACCTTCCGCATCGCTTTGCCGTCGCGCTATGAAGGGTAGGGTGAGATTGGACCGATCGGTCTGATCGTTCGGATGCACCGCCTGCCGCCTTGACTCCATTCGCATCTTTGGATACTTTCCACTGACGTTTCAAACGGGAAACCGCCAAGGGAGGATCGATGTACACCGCTAAATGGCTCGTAGTTTTTTCGCTCGTGTTCGCCGGATTCGCGGGCTCGCTGTTCGCGCAGGAAGAAAAGGAGAAAAAGGCGAAAGCCAAGGACGTCGAAGTCGAGGCCGTAATTAGCGCCGTCGGCCAGCGGACGATCACCTTTCAGGTCGAACGCAAGGGCAAGGTCCGTGAAGAAGTCGTGGGTGTCGACGAAAACACCGACATCGAGAAGGACGGGTCGAAAGTCAAGCTGAAGGATTTGCAGCAGACGGACAAGGCGCTCATTAAGTATGAGCCCGACGCCTACATGCCCGCTCAATCGGTCAAAGTGACCGGCAAAGGCGAGATTCAAAAAGTCAGCTCGGACGACTGATCCCGAGCTCGAATCACTTTTAGATTAGCTGCCGTAGCGCGCGCGCCGGTCGGCGCCGACCACAGCCAGCTCTAAGGATTCTTCCTCGCGCAGAATGCGGACGGCGATTTGCTCGCCGGGCCGCTTTTTCCACAACTCGCGGTAGAGCTCCGCGCGCGAGCGGATCTCCTGCGTCTCGACCTTCACGATAATATCGCCCTCTTTGAGGCCGCTCTGCTCGCCCGGCCCGCCGGGGACGAGGCCCGCGATCACGACGTGGCCGCCCATGTGCTGCGGGTAGATGCCGAGCCACGGCCGCGGCGGGCGGCTGCGAACGCGACCGAACTGCTTCAATTCCGACTCGTATTTCAGATAGAGCTCGATCGGGATCGCGAGCGTGCACTTGGCGATCTCGCCCAGATTGAGCGACACGATCCCCATGAGCCTGCCGGCGAAATCGACCAGCGCGCCGCCGCCCGTGCCGGGATTCGGCGCGGTCAAGCGGATGCTCTTCTCCAACATGTATTCCCAGTGGCCGTCGTAGCCCTCGAACGAAGTGATGTAGCCTCCGCTCGTGCGGCGCTGGCCTTCACCGGCGCTTGCGACGATGAACGCGGGCGCGCCGAGCTGGATGCTCTCCGGCGGCGCCGGATGCAAAAACGGGAAATCGCTGCCGGGGACCTTCACCAGCGCCAAACCGCTCTCCTGATCGTCGGCCGCGAGCGTGCCGGGAAGCTCCTCGCCGTCGGCGGTCGTGACGACGATCGAGCTCGCGCCGACGGTGATGTAGTGCACGGTGAGAATGTAGCCGGCGGGATCGACGATCGTGCCCGAGCCGGCGCGCTCCGCGCCGAGATTGCGCGCAGACGGATGGCTCTCCGGGATCGTCACGCGAAGATCGACGGTCGCCGGCAGCACCGATTGGATCAAACGCAGGTGGCCGTTCACGTCTGCGCCTCCCTCGAGGCTCGCAGCGCGGGACTCGAAGCATCGTTGAACAATCTTCCCTGCCACGCGTCGCGCGCCTCGAGCGCGCGCTGGATCGCGTTGTGCGTGCCGATCTTGTCGATCGACCACTCCGGCGCGACGGTGAGCGCGCGGTAGGTCTCGCCGGAAAGACGGTGAATGAGAATGTCCGGCGAGAGCCTTTCCAAAAAATCCACCACGAGGTCGGCGTATTCCTCGCGCGACATCAGCGGGAAGGGCTCGCGCAGATACATCTCCGCGAGCGCGGTGTGGCGGATAACGTGCAGGTTGTGCAGCTTGACGCCGTCGACGCCGAGCGCATCGAAGAGCGCCGCGGCCTCGAGCATCTCGTCGCGCGTCTCGTCGGGAAAGCCGAGGATCAGATGCGCGCAGACGCCGAGCCCGCGCGCCTTGGCTCGCGCGACCGCGTCGATAAAATCGTTCAGATCGTGGCCCCGGTTGACCCAGCGGAGCGTTTTGTCGTGCATCGACTCGAGCCCCATCTCGAGCCAGAGATGGGTCTCGCGCGAGAGCTCCGCGAGGAGATCGAGCACGTCGTCCGGCACGCAGTCGGGCCGCGTCGACACGGCGAGGCCGGCGACGCCGGGAAACGCGAGCGCCTCGCGATAAAGGCGCGAGAGTCTTTCCGGCGGCCCGTAGGTGTTCGAGTAGCTCTGGAAATACGCGATGAACTTCTCCGCGCGGTGGCGGCGCCTGAGCGCCGCGGTCCCCTGCGCGAGCTGCTCGGTCACCGACGCTCCGGCGCGGAACCCCTGCGGCGTGTGGCTCGCGTTGTTGCAGTAGATGCAGCCGCCGACGGCGACCGTGCCGTCGCGGTTGGGGCAGGTGAAGTCCATGCGGATGCCGACTTTGTGCACGCGCGCGTTGAAGGTATCCTTCAGCGCCCGGTTGAGCCCGTTGTAGCGCTTGCCGCCCCAGCGGCGGGCGAGATAGGAAGGAAAGTTCATAGCGCCGAGGTAAAAAAACGCTAACAGAAGGCGCAGCGAGACTCAAGAGAATCCTTCCGAAAGGCCGAGGATGAACGGAATTGAGCTCGTGTGCGCGCGAGCGCGCCGAGCATTTACGGCGCGTTTGTCGGCGCGGCAGTTTGACAATCGCCGCTCCGCCCGCGAGAATTCGCCCATGGAACCGCTGCTGCTGCTCCGCGCCGCGGATTTCGCCGCGCGCAAGCACCGCCTGCAAAAGCGCAAGGACGAAGACGCTTCGCCGTACGTCAACCATCCGCTCGCGGTCGCGATGCTCCTCGCCGACGTCGGCGGCGTGAGCGATCCGGAGATCCTCGCTGCGGCGATCCTCCACGACACGCTGGAGGACACAAAGACAACACCGGACGAGCTCGAGGCCGCCTTCGGCGCGCGCGTACGCGCGCTCGTCGAGGCGGTCAGCGACGACAAGTCGCTGCGCAAAGACGTGCGCAAGCGCCTCCAGATCGAGCACGCGAACGGCCTCGCGGCCGACGCCGTGCTCATCAAGCTCGGCGATAAAATCGCCAACGTCGTCGACGTCACGCACTCGCCGCCGACGATGTGGGACCTCGCGCGTCGCAAAGAATATCTCGACTGGGCCGCCGCCGTCGTCGCCAACTGCCCGCGCGTCAACGCCGCGCTCGAATCGCGCTTCGCCGAAGTGCTGGAAGAAGGGCGGCGGAAGCTCGGGGTCTGATCGTCAGGGCACGGCACGCCGTGCCCCTACGCCGAGCACCGGCGGCATCCAACCGCGACAATTTCGTCGCCTGATTTAAGCGCGTTCCGGCTGCGCCGGCGTGCGCTATTCTTTCTTCTCGGGAATCGGCAGCGAGATCGTCGGCGGCTCGTTCGCGGGCTCGGGCTTGGGATCTTCCGGCCGCTTGACGGTGATGTTGATGTGCATCGGCCCCCCGATCTCCGGCTCGCGCTGCCGCACGTTGTAGACCTCGGGCTTGAGATGCTTCAGCAGAAAAACGGCGAGCCGGTCGGAATAATTCTTGTACCGGTCGGTGACTTTTCCCTGATGGACGACGGGCTTGCGGTAGCCGTCGACCGCGCGCCGCATCACCTCCTCCTCGACCATATCGCCCAGCATCTTGCGCGCGCTGCGCCAGTGCTCGCAGTACTGCGGGTCGCTCTTGAGCCAATAGTAATGCGTCTCGCGCGATACGCCCGTGAGCGCCGACGCAGCGAGCGTCCGCTTGGTCTTCACGTAAGCGGCTAGAAACGCCCGCTGCTTCGGGTTCTCCACGTCGTTGAAAAGCTCGTGGATCTGCGCGCGCGTGACGTCCGGGGATTTCGGCGGCTGAACGCCCGGCCTGTTTCTCTTCGCCATTCGTTTCGGCATAATTTTTCTCCTTTAGCCGCAGATTGTGAACCTAAACTCGAAGTCGATCAATAAAAATATCCGCCGAAATGTCGCAGTATGTCGCAGTGTGACACACAATTTTTGGGCAAAAGGGGAGGCGAGGCGTCGGGAGCGACGATTTTAGCGCTCGCGGCGCCGCGGGCGTGACGTTTTCGTGAACTGATTGTTACGATTCGGTAAAAAACCTTGTGTATTCAGCGGCGCGGAGCATATTCGAGGTCATGGATACAGGAATTTGGACGTTCCGATGCCGGAGCTGCGCGAGCGTTTTCGAATTAGCGTTGTGCGAGCGTGAAAGCGCCGCCGCCGCGGCGAAGCTGAAGCGCTGCCCCAAGTGCGACCACGCGCCCGCCGCCGGGGGGGCGTCGCTCGCCGGCGAGCGCTGGCACACAATCATCCGCTACCGCATGGAGAAAAACGCCCACCCGTTTCTCATCTGACCGCGCTGCGCCTAGCGGCCGAAAAACCGCTCGACGATCTGGAGCGTCCTCAGATCGACGACGTAGCCGACGTCGCCGCCGGCGCCGGTCGGCGGGTTCGGAAGAAAGACGACGCGCAGCCGGTCCGGACTTGGCTGCGAATACTGCACGCCATAGTTACGCGCCACGATTTCCCGCGGCGTGAGAGCCACGCCCCTGCTGCTGGAATAACGGGCGTATTCCTCGTATGCCGCGACGAGCGCGGCGAACACCGTCGCCGTCATCGTGCCGCCGGGCTGCGTCGCCGGCGCGTACGGATTCGGCTGGCCGTAGGGCGCGGGCGATCCGTACGGCTGCGCGCCGTACTGGGCGAATGCGGCGCCTGAGACCGCGAGCAGCAGCGCGGATGCGAGGACGCACGAAGGCATTAATTTTTTCATGGGATGCTCCCGAGTTTTTCGGACCGGCGGCGGGTTTATTTATCGATGCGCCAGCGGCGCGGGCGCCATTCGCGCGCCAGCGCGCGCGTCAATCGAAACGGTAGGTGAGCGTTGGAAATCAGGTTCAGACAGAGCCATCGTCTCCCGATTCGTTTGCGCATCAAGCAAAGCCCTCCCGCGCTCAGGGTGAACCTGTCGCGCGCGCGAGTCAAGAAAAATTATTGTTAAGCTCTGTCGCCGCTCGATTTTCGGCGGCGCAAAAAAAAGCGGGCGCCGGATGTCCGGCGCCCGCTTTTTTTACAGCTAGGAAACTTCCCGTTACGGCGTGTGCGTCAGCGAGAAGGAGACTTTCGCCGCCGCGGCCGTCGCACTGGCCACCGCCTCGACGGTTACCTTCTCGAGGTCGACCGTCACGTCGGTATTGACGAGGTCCTCGCACGACGTGTTCGGATCGGCGATCGTGCAGGTGATCGCGGTCGCGGCGCCGTCGACCAGCACCGTGAAGACGACCGTGTCACTGCCGCCTGGCGCAACGCTCAGCGTAGCGCGGAGATTGCCGAGCGTGCCGGCCGGAACCGGAACGCCGAGCGGCTCGCTGCCGGCCAGGCCGCTGCCGTTGCCGGGCGACATGATGAGGTCGTCGCCGCCGTTCAGATTACTCGTCGAAGAGCCGCCGAACATGAGCGTCGAATTCGGGCCCGTCGCGCCGGTAGCGCCCGTCGCGCCTGTGGCGCCAGTGGCACCCGTCGCGCCGTCAACGCCGGAAGGACCCGTGGCGCCTGTCGCGCCCGTCGGACCCGTGGGGCCTGTCGCGCCGGTGGCGCCAGTCGCGCCCGTGGCGCCCGTCGCGCCTGTCGGACCAGCCGGGCCCGTGTCGCCCGTCGGGCCGGTCGCTCCGGTTGCCCCCGTAGGGCCCGTCGGACCGACGGCCTGAAAGACTAGATGAACAGTGTCTTTCGGACATTTACCGTCCGAGCGTATCTGAATGACACCGGTCTTCAGTATACACCCGTCATACGTCTGCGCGTCAGCCGGCGTCGCCGAATAAAGCAACAGCCCGGCCAAGGCAGCAAGAGTCAATATACCTACTTTCTTCACTCCAACCTCCTTGGTTATTCGGCGATCGCGCCTACGGTTTAGAGATCGTGGCGCTAATAGAGCAAGGGCCGTTCCAAAATCCGCCTAGCGCAGTCCGTGGAGCGACTAGGAAGCGGAGGGTTTCAAATGGACAAACCGTGCCTTCCCGCGGCTGCCAAAGTTCGGCATTTCAGGCGCGAAACGGAAATCGACGGGAAAGGGCCGCAGGCCGGTTTTTCAAAAAAGAAGGATTTCATTAACGCGTAACATTAACCTATAATGAGCATTAATTGCGCATCAGGAACGGAAAAAACGAGAGGCCGGACGAACCCGTGAAAACGCGGTTTTACGTATTTGGGCGCGAATGGATGAAATGATATCTTTTAGATATGGACGAAGCGCCGCGCAAAGCCGCCGACGAGAAGTTCTGCTTCGAGTGCGGCGCGATCATCAAGGCGAAAGCCGAGATTTGCCCCAAGTGCGGCGTGCGCCAGCACCCGCCGCCGAACGCCTGGGCCGGCATCGCGCCCAACGGCAAGAGCAAGCTCTTAGCCGGCCTGCTCGCGCTCGTCTTGGGCGGCCTCGGCATCCACAAGTTCTACCTGGGCCAGATCGGCTGGGGCGTCCTCTACGCGATTTTCTTCTGGACCGTCATCCCCGCCGTCGTCGGCTTCATCGAAGGCGTCATGCTGCTCGCCATGACGCAGGAAGAATTCAACGAGAAGTACGGGCGCGTCTAGCCTTGCGCCCGGTTCGCCGGTTTGACGATCCGCGGCGGGCAAAAGCCGTCAAGAAATCAGCGTCGTTCGACCGCCTATCTTATTCTCCCTCGTCTGCTATAGTGAAGAGCGACTCGCAGCGCACACCACAAGGCGAACGCCCGGCCACCGACCGCCGGGCACTGCGGAGGCGGTCCCTCGAGGAACCGCCTTTTTGCGCGTTTAGGCCGCGAGCGCGTGCAAAAGGGGCACTTCAATGCGGCTCAGCGAGGGATGTAAGGTCAGCTATCCGCTTCAGGGCCCGTGTCTGATCGGACCGGTCGTCAGCAAAGTGATCGGCGGAGAGCGCGTAAAGTTTCACCACCTGATTCCACTCGGTGACGGCGGCGCCGAATTTTTCGTGCCGTTCGGGCGGGCGCCCATCGCGGGCGTGCGGCGACTGCTGAACAAATCCGAGATCCCCGAGGTGCTCGATCGTCTTGCACAGCCGCCGCGGGCGGCCGCCAGCGAGAGACTGCGCGCGCAGGATCATTTAAGGCTTGTCGCCTCCGGCACGGCGCTCGACCTCGCCGACGTCATCGCGCTGCTTACCGACATCGGCAGCATCAACCGTTTCCACGGCGGCACCCTGCTTGAAAAGGCGCGCCGCCTCCTCGCGCGCGAGATCGCGGAAGTCATGGGCGAGAGCGAGAGCGCCGCCGAGGCGAGCATCGACGACGCACTGGCGGCTGGCGGCAGAGGCCGCGCGCGGCCAAAACTGCGGAGCGGCGCATGAAGCGCCGCCGCGGCCGACCACGGAAAAGAGGGGGCGGCGGCGCTTCCCCGCGCGCGCGCAGCCACTCGTGGCTGAAGCCGCTCAAGGCGAGGCCGCCGGCGCCTTTTTTCGATTCGGGGTCGCGCCCGGTCGCCGCCGCTCCCGAGACCGCGCTCCTCTGCGCCGTCCTCGAAGACGCCTTCGCATGCCTCGACGACGCGGCGCACCCGGAGCTCGGGACCGAGGCGCGGCGTTGGTTTTTCAGCAAGTCCCGAAGTGTCTTCTCGTTCCTGGCGCTTTGCGAGTCGCTCGATCTCGACGGCGAGCAGATACGCGCCGGCGTCGCCGCCCGCGGCCGGGCGCGCCGCGACACCGCGGCGGGAAAGAAAAAAAAATATGCGCCGGCGCCGGCCGCGCCGTCGATAAAGCGCTTGGGCAACGGCGGCCTGTCGCGGCCGCTCGCACGCAAGTGAGGATTTCTTTTTCGCCTGCCGCCTGCGGCCGCTCATCGGCCAAAAAATAAATGCGATTTACATTGTATTTGATGACCGGCGCGGCCTAGTATCGCACATGGCCAGAATCACGGTCGAGGATTGCCTCGGCGGCGTCTCCAGCCGCTTCGAGCTCGTCCACCTCGCGACGAAACGGGCGAAGCAGCTTCTCAAGGGCGCCACGCCGCTGGTCAAAACCGACAACCGTGACATCGTCAGGGCGTTGCGCGAGATCGCGGCCGGGAAGGTCCGCTGGGCGGCGAAGCCCGACGTCCCCGCGCTGGCTCCGCCTCCTGCCGTGCGGCACTGAGCGCTGCAAGCCGCCACCGTTTCCGGGGTCGGTCGTCCTAAAAGATTTTTTGTTATTTCGCGCGCGCGGCGGGTCAGGCCGGATCGGACGCGAGCGCCAGGCCGAGCGCTCTCCGCGCCTCGTCGGGATCGATCGTGAGGAGATAGAAGCCGCGCAGCCAGTTCGCCGCGGCGGGCTCGTCGTCCTCGCGGCCGATGCTCACCACCACGCGGCTGCAGCCAGCGCCCGAGAGGTCGGCGCCGCCGATCACCCCCGCCGACGGCGCGCGCTGCTTCGGCGCGAGGCCGAGTCGCTCGACGCACCAGGCGACGCTCCGGTCCGCCTGCTTGTGGCCGCGCATGGGAAAAGTATCTTCCTTCACAAACCAGATTTTTGCCATGTTACATTGTACAGGAAAACGCCTGCAGGAGAAGGGGGCGGGGATGATATCGCTATCCCGGCCGGATCGGCTGGGGCGTCCTCTACGCGATTTTCTTCTGGACCGTCATCCCCGCCGTCGTCGGCTTCATCGAAGGCGTCATGCTGCTCGCCATGACGCAGGAAGAGTTCAACGAGAAGTACGGGCGTACTTACTGATCATTTTTTCCTTCCGCCGCGATACGAAAAATTCTCTCCGATCCGACCTTTCGGCGCTTCAATGCTCGGTGCCGCGGCTGCATAGCAGCCTAGGCGCCGGACTTCCTCGCCGCCTAATCCCTTAGACACGTGAGCTAATCCCCATGCACCGATTTTCGTATCATTCGCAGATAATCTCCGCGAAAAATGAAGCCGCGGGCCGGGCTCCTGGATCTGGCACTTGCCTTGCTCATTCCCTCGCCGGAGGGAAAGGAAAATGAAAACCCGACCGTCGAAATGGGGCGCGGCGATTCTTGGCTTGATGTTGATCGCTGCCCCGCTCCCGCCTGCCGCCGCGCGCAATCCCACAGGCCTGTCTTTCGCCAAGCCCCAGAAATTCCCCGTGGGCTTCGACGTCTTCTCTATCGCCGCCGGGGATTTCGACGGCGACGGCAGATTGGATCTGGTCGCGTGGAACTTCTCGAAGGCGAAGGCGGCAATCCTGATCGGCGTCGGCGACGGTACCTTCCAGGCGCCGCTGACTCTCGCGCTCGACGGAAACCCTTCCTCGATCGCCGTCGGCGATTTCAATCTTGACGGCCGCTCCGACCTCGCGGTTGCGAACAGGGACGCCCAGACGATTTCGATTTTCCTCGCCGTGGGCGGCGGCGCCTTCGCGCCGGCCGCGAGCTTTCCCGCTGGAGGCTCCCCCGGCGCTCTCGCGGCCGGGGATTTCGACGGCGACGGCAAGCCGGACCTCGCCGTGGCAGTACCCGACGGCGTTGTGCTTCTTCTCGGCGACGGCGCCGGGGCGTTCGCCGCGCCCGCGCGTTTTGCCGCCGGCGAAAGTTATAACGCGCTCGCCGTCGGAGACTTCGACGGCGACGGCATAGCGGACTTGGCGGCGGTGAGCGCCGATGGCGT
>DATFWH010000290.1:0-3885 GCA_035259465.1 Binatia bacterium | reverse complement strand
CGCGCTGCTCGTCGGCGTCGCGCTCGGCGCGCTCGCCGGCTATTTCGGCTCGTGGATCGATCTGGCGATCTCGCGCCTCTTCGAGGTCATGCTGACGCTGCCGACGCTTTTTCTTCTCATCACGATCGCCGCCATGTTTCCGCCGAGCATCTTCCTCACGATGGTGATCATCGGCCTTACGAGCTGGGTCGGCATGGCGCGCTTCACGCGGAGCGAATTCCTGAAGATCCGCAGCCTGGATTATGTGACGGCGGCGCTGGCGCTGGGCGTTCCGACGCGGCAGATCATGTTCCGCCACATCTTGCCCAACGCGCTCGCGCCGGTGCTCGTGTCGGTCGTGCTCGGCGTCGCCGGCGCGATTCTGCTCGAATCGAGTCTGAGCTTTCTGGGTATCGGCGTGCCGCTCGAGGCGGTGACGTGGGGCTCGATCCTGAACGAGGCGCGGAGCGCGACCTTCGCCTGGTGGCTGGCGGTCTTTCCCGGTGCGGCTATTTTCATTACCGTGCTTGCGTATTATCTTCTCGGCGAAGGGCTGCGCGACGCGCTCGACCCGCGGCTCAGAGGCACACGGTAAAGGAGGCTCCAATGAAGCGGCTTCTGCTCGGTCTCGGCTTTCTGCTTCTGGCAGCTCCCGCCGCCGCGCAGGTAACGAAGCCGGTCTACATTTCGCTGCCGAGCGCGGGAAACATCCAGCACCTCCCGCTCACCGCCGCGAAGTACAAACACTTCTACGAGGACTCCGGGGTGGCGGACGCTCGCGTCGTGTATCTGCGCGGCAACGCCATCAACGTGCAGGCGATCCTCTCCGGCAGCGTTCAGTTCGCTTCGGCTTTCGGCCCCTCGATGCACGCGATGTTCCGCGGCGAGCAGCTGCGGGTCCTGGTGCAAATCTTCAATCAGATTCCGATGGCGCTGATTACGCGCCCCGAGGTGAAAAAAATCGAGGAGCTCAAAGGGCAGAAGATCGCCGTCACGTTCGGCGGCTCGACGTACAGCGTCCTGCTCGCGATGTTGAGCCATTTCGGCCTGCCGCAGAGTTTCGGCGAGTATCTGAATATGCCCGGCGATCAGGCGAAGGCCGCCGCGCTGCTTCAGGGCACTGTCTCCGCGGCGCTGATGGCGCCCCCGGCCGACGGGCCGGTGTTGAAGGCGGGTTTCAAGCGGCTCGTTTACATGGGCGATGTCTTCAAAGACGTGCCGTTCAGCGCGATGCTGACGACGGCGAAGATTATCCAGGAGGAGCCCGATTTGGTCGAGCGCACCGTCCGCGCAGTGGTGAAGGCCATGCTCTATTTAAGGCAGAACCGGGACGGCGGCATCGAGATGGTCATGAAGCACGGGCAGGTCGACCGCGAGATCGCCACTTCGCTGTACGATCTTTCGCGCGACGCCTTCATTCCGGCGCTCAGCGCCGACGGCATCATGAAGCGCGCCGAGCTCGAGATCGCGACGTTGAAAGAGCGGCCTAACTTCGATCCGAGGCAATTTATGGACGACCGCTTTCTCAAAAAGGCGCTCGCGGCCGAAGGGCAGAAGTAGGCAGCGTCATGCGCGAGCTCAGCTACGCGGAAGTCAAGCAGGAGATTCTCCGGCGCGCCGGCAAGGTGAACCCGTTCGAGCGCGCCAAGCGCGAAGACGTCGAAGAGGTTTTGTCGCGCTTGAGCAGCCTCGACCCCGATGCTTGGGGAAGAGAATGGGGCCGCGTCGCCGCACTCTGCGAAACGCGCGCCGAGGAAGCGGAGAAGAAAGGCGCGGGCGACGCCGAAGATTATTATCTCGCCTACGAATACTTCCGCATCGGCCGCTACCCGGTGCCGAGCAGCCCGGAGAAGATAAACTGCTACCAGGGCGCGATCAGAACTTATCTCAAGGCCGGCCGCTATTTTGAAGCGCCCGTCGAGCGCATCGAAATTCCTTTGGAAGGCAAAAAAGTCGTCGTCTATCTCCAGGTCCCGCGCCGTCTCGCGCGTCCGCCCGTCGTCATGCACTGGGGCGGCGTCGACGGCTGGAAGGAAGATTCGCGCGGCCAGAGCGAGGCGCTGCATCGGCTGGGACTCGCGACGGTTACGATCGATATGCCGGGGACGGGCGAGAATCCGGCGCTGGGCCAGGAGCCGAACGCCGAGCGCACGTTTTCCGCCGCCATCGATTATTTGGAGAGCCGGCGCGATATCGACGGCAAGCGCGTCGCCGTCATGGGACGGAGCTTCGGCGGCTACTGGGCGGCGAAGCTGGCCCATGTCGAAGCCAAGCGGCTGAGAGGCGCGGTCAACTGGGGCGCAGGCCTCCATTACACGTTCCAGCCCGAATGGCTGCGTCCGGCGCTCACGGAGACGGCGTCGCAGTATCTCATGGGCCCGGCGAGCCTGCTCGACTCGCGCTCGTATATTTTCCGCGCCAAGACGCTCGAAGAGGTTTTGGAAATCGCGCCGCGGTTGTCGCTGAAAACCCAGGGATGGCTCGACAAACCCTGCGCGCCGCTGCTCTTCGTCAACGGCAAACATGACGACCAGCACCCAGTCGAGGATATTTACTTAGCCATGGAGCATGGTAATCCCAAAGAAGCGCGTATCTTCGCCGACGGCGGCCACATGGGCCGCGTGCCGGGACAGCGCAACGACGAAGCGCTTCGAGTCGCGACCGAATGGCTCAAGCGGAGGTTAACCGAAGAAACTTGACGAGGGACGAAGGGAGGGTAGCTCTATGGTCATCACCGCGGCGCACTTGAGTCCGCTTATTTCCCTGTTGTTCGGCATCCTGATTTTGATCTTTCCGCGTTTTTTAAACTATCTCATCGCGATCTGGCTGATTATCCACGGGCTCCTCGGCTTGGGATTCATCCGTTAAGCGAGCTCGCGTTTCAGCCAGCGCACGACGGTCGGCAGCGTCTCCGGCGTCTGTCCCATGTGACCGCCCGGGAAGACGCGCGCCGACTTCGGCGCGCCGTGCTCCAGCAAAATATATAAATCCTCGATCGGCGTCTGCTTGTCGTCTTTGCCGTTGACGATGAGCATGGGGCAGGAGGGCTGGTCGAGCCAGCCCTGTTCTTGCAGCGACAGCGACGGGAAGACGCGCGCCAACTCGTCCATGCTCGACACCCCGAGGACCGAGCAGCGCGCGATGTCGTGGTCCATGAGATAGCTATCCGCGTGCGTCGAATTCCTCAGCCAATCCTCCTGAAAGAAATAATGGACGCCGCCGCCCCAGACGACAGCCGCGCGAAGCCGATTCGCTTCGACATGGGCCAGCTTCGCCGCCCAGTAGCCGCCGAAGCTGCGGCCTAAAATCGCGATGCGCCGGGGATCGACTTCGGCGCGCTTCTCCAGATGATCAATGATCGCCGTGAAGAGTCGGTCGGCCGTCGTCGACCCCTTGATCGGACATTCGCCGACGCCCGGCATGTCGACGGCGCACGCGCCCAAACCCGCCGCGAGCAGCGCCTCGTCGTATTCGAAGCATTCCGCCTTGAAGGAATCGATGCCGCCGAAATTGATTACGACCGGGGCTTTACCGGTATTCGGTAAACGCAGATAGGCTGGAATTTTTTGAGTGCCGAAGGGGATCTCGATCCGCTTCAGCGCGGGCTTGAAATAACGCCCGGCTTTTTCGTACAGCTCGAGGCTTTTCCTGAAGCACGCATGTTTCCCCGCCGTGTGCGGCACGGGATAGCGGCCGATCGTATAGTATGTATACGCCATCAAGTAGGCTTCCATCGCTTCGCGCAATTGATCGTCGCGCTCGCGGTCGGCGCCGGTGTTTTCGTAGCCGGCGGCGAGGCGAGACCATTCCGCCGCCCAGCGCTCCGGGTCTTTATCCGTCAGCCGCTCCAACACCGACTCTACATCTGCCATTTTGGCGCGCCGGAAGACGTTCCGCTTCCCGCTG
>DATFWH010000289.1:0-9821 GCA_035259465.1 Binatia bacterium | reverse complement strand
CTGCGCCTGCTCGCGGATTTTTTCCACGTGCTCCTTCCCCGCGACGACGAGCTGGATGACGGGCAGCATCGGGGCCTTCGAGCTCACGGTGTTGAGCTCGCGGACAATCTCCTGGAGCAGGAACTCGATCCGCTTGCCCATGGCGGCCCGCTTGCGCACGAGGCGGCCGAGCTCGGCGACATGGGTCCTAAGCCGCACGGTCTCCTCGTGGATCTCTCCTTTGAAGCTGACGCCGCCGTTGCCCGCCGGCGCGGCGAGGCCGGCTTCGGCGCCCTCTTTTTGCACCAAAGATTCCTTGATTCTAACTCCGATCTTTCCCGACTCGTGGGTCAGCGAAGCGGCGATCGCACCCAACTCGCGCGCCTGCTTCGCGATGTCCACGGTCAGGTGCCGGCCTTCGCGCTCGCGCGAGCGGTCGAGATTTTTGAGGGCGCGGTCGAGCGCCTTGAAGACGAGCGCTCGCTCTTCGCCTTCGCGGGTCTCCGGCTCGGCGAGCCTAAAGAGGTCCGGCA
Source organism: Binatia bacterium (assembly GCA_035259465.1). Lineage (GTDB taxonomy): Bacteria > Desulfobacterota > Binatia > UBA9968 > UBA9968 > JAJPJQ01. The sequence continues at coordinate 9,309 of DATFWH010000289.1, read as the reverse complement.
GGTCGGCTAGGAGTGAGACGTCTAGCTCTCCCTTGAGCCCGTAGCGGCTCTTGATGCGGCGAAACGACTGTAAATACTGCCCCAAAAGCTTCTCGTCGATTTGAAGCCGCCGCTCCGGCGCCTTTACCGCAGTCCGTGTCACGAAAAGCTCGACGCGCCCGCGCGAGATTTTTTCCCTGACGCGCTTGCGAATCTCCTCTTCGACCGCGAGATACTCGCGCGGAAGGCGCGGCTGGAGGTCGAGGTGGCGGTGGTTGAGAGTCCTGATCTGCACCAGGACTTTCGCCGAGCGCCCTTGCGCCGCCGCCTCCCCGTAGCCGGTCATGCTTTTCATTTTTGTCCCCGCACGGCGCGTTTGAGTTTCTCCGCAGGAACGGCGACCGGTCCGACCTCGCTGCCGACGAGCGACGCCGCGAGATTCGCCACCACCGCCGCCTCCTCGTAGCTCGATCCGCTGGCGAGCGCGAGCGCCACCGCCGCGACGACCGTGTCGCCGGCGCCGGTGACGTCGAACACTTCCCGCTGCTCGGCCGGAAAGTGCCGCACCTCGCGGCCCGGCCGAAACAGGCTCATGCCTTCGGAGCCGCGCGTAATCAATACCGCCTTCGCCTGCCACAGCTCGATTAACCGCCGCCCCGCTTCGCGGAGCGTCGCGTCGTCGCGGATCTCGATACCCGCCGCTTGGCTGGCCTCCTCGCGGTTGGGCGTCACGAGGCTCACATTGCGATAGGCCGCAAAATTTTCCTTCTTCGGATCGACGACGCAGAGAAGATCGGATTCTTTGGCGCGGCGGGCTATGATATCGAGCAACTCGCGATGAATAACGCCCTTGCCGTAATCGGAGATGACAACCGCATCGCAGCGTCCGAGGGCTCGCTTGACGAACTGGCGAATCTTCAGCCGCACCGTCCGCCCGAGCTGATCGCCGTTCTCGCGGTCGAGGCGGACGATCTGCTGGTGGCGCGGGTGCGCGATGACGCGAATCTTCTGCGTCGTCTGTAGACCGTTCTCCTGAAAAATCCCGGTGGTGGAGATGCCCGCCTCGTCAAGCGCGTGAAGAAGCATCGAGCCGCTGCGGTCGCGGCCGACCACGCCGGCGACACCGACGCGCCCGCCGAGGCTGTGGATGTTGTTGACCACGTTCGCCGCGCCGCCCAGTCGAAAACTCTCCGTCGTCATGCGCAGCACCGGCACCGGCGCCTCCGGCGAGATGCGCTCGACCTCGCCCCAGATGAAGCGGTCGAGCATCAAATCCCCGACCACGAGAACGCGGCTGCGGCGAAACTTCGCGAGCAGCGCGAGCAATCTATTCGCCTTCGATGGCAATCTCCCTACCCCCGGTCGTCGGCTCCCAGCAGATCATAATAAAAGTCTTCGTTGGCCCGCGCCATCCGCTCCATCGTGAAATGTTCCCGCAGGCGCGCGCGCCCGCTCTCCCCCATGGTCCTCATACGCTCGGCTTCCGTGGCGATGGCGCCGATCGCATCCGCGAGCGCCGCTGCGCTCGCCGGCGGAACGAGCAGGCCGGTTTCACCGTCGACGACCGAATCCTTGAGACCGCCGACAGCGCTCGCGACGACCGGCCGCGCGGCGGCCATCGCCTCGAGCGCGGCGACGCCGAGCCCCTCGTAAAGCGACGGGAGGACGAAAACGTCGATCGTCCTCATGAATGCAGGCACGTCTGTCACAAAGCCGGCGAATTCCACGTCGGCCTGCAAGCCTAAGTCCCGCGTCATTTCCCGCAAGCGGTTTTTCTGCGAGCCGTCTCCGGCGATGCGATACACTAAGCTCTTCCCGCGGCGCTTCAACTCCGCCGCGGCCTCGAGCAGAAATCGTATTCCTTTCCGCTCTTCCAACACCGCAACTGTGCCGACCACTACCGGCACGCGCCGGCCGTCCGGCGGCGGGATGTTCGCGTACGGCACGGGGTCGACGCCGCTAGGGATCATGCGAATCTTCTCGCGCGCGACGCCGCCTTCGACGAGCAGGTCGGCTATCGGCCGCGAGATTGCTACGACGCCATCGACGCAGCGGTTGTAAAGGTAGCGATCGACCCAGCCGCGGCGGATCGGATAGTCCATTCGCCGCGTCACCAGCCGCTTCTGCGCCGTCGGCGCGCTTCCGAGCCAAGCCGAGAGCGCGTGCGCGCGCTTCGTATGAAAATGAACGATGTCGTAGTTTTCCCGCCGCAGCAATCGGCGCACTGCCGGGACGGCGGTAAAGTCGACATCGTTACGCATCGTCAGCGGATGGAGCTTAGCGGCGCCCGCAGCCGTCTCGCGCCCAAGCGGCCCGCCCGGGTAGCAGAGAAGATGATTGACATGACCGCGCCCGGCGAGATAGTCCACGAGGCCCGCGACCTGCCGCTCTCCCCCTCCCCATCCACGCTCGGGATCCACATGCAGGATCCTGAGCGGTCGTTTATCCCGCTTCACCGCCGTGCGCGCTCTGCCTGAGCTCGAGCTCCCGCAGTTTGGCGTATTTCAAAAAGACGTACATCGCCGCGGTCGCCGCGATGAAAAATCCGGGAAAACCTTCCAGCCAGCCCCGCTTCCACAGATACGAGCGAAAGAAGCGGAACGGAGGCCGCAGTAGATTGTCGCTCATGCGCCACGGCCGGTTCTCGGCTTTCTGCTCCGCCGCGGAGATGCCGGTGAAGCGGTTGATGCGCTTCCAGTGGTCCGCGACGTCGCGATACGAATAGTGCAGCAGCGGATGGCGCAGGCGGCGCACCCCGCCGTCGACGAGGATTTTCTCGTGCGGGTCCATGCCTCCCCAGCGCGCGCGTTCGCGGCGAAAAATGCGGATATCGTAGTCGGGGTACCACCCGCCGCGACGCCACCAGCGGCCGAGGTAGTAAACCAGCCGCGGAACGGCGAAGGCGTCGGTTTCCCCGCCGGCGCGCGCGAGCGCGTCGTCGATCTCGGCTTTCAGCTCCGGCGAAACCTCCTCGTCGGAATCGACGAGAAAGACCCATTCCTTGCTCGCCTGCGAATGCGCGAAGGATTTCTGGTCGCGATAGCCCTTCCAGCGGCGCTGGATGACGCGGTCGGTGTGGCGGCGGGCGATCTCGACGGTGCGGTCGGTGCTGAAGGCGTCGACGACGACGATCTCGTCGCACCAGGATAGACTCGCGAGGCAGCGGCCGATGTTGTCCTCTTCGTTGAAGCAGACAACGATCGCCGCGATCTCCGGTCTTTGTGCCGTCATGAATCTTCCGGGACTAATGCGAAAAGTTGCGCTCGTCTCCGGCCTCCAGCAGGAAGCCTTTGCCGATGAGGTACTGGAGGATTTTGCGCGCGTTGTCCTCGGGCAGGCATCCCGTCGTGCCGAGACGCAGCTCGGGATTGAGTGGCTCTTCGTACGGATCGTCGATGCCGGTGAAGCCTTTGATCTCGCCGCGGCGCGCCTTGGCGTACATGCCCTTGATGTCGCGCTGCTCGCAGACTTCGATCGGCGTGTCCACGTGCACCTCGACGAACTGATCACTGCCGACCATGTCGCGCACCTCGTCGCGCGTCGCGCGGTAAGGGCTCACAGCGGCGCAGATGACGGCGCCGTTGTGTCGGACGATCTCTTGGGCGACGAAGCCGATGCGCAGGATGTTCATGTCGCGGTCTTCTTTGCTGAAGCCCAGCCCGCGCGAGAGATGCGTGCGCACGACGTCGCCGTCGAGCACCGTCGCGACGCGGCCGTGCTCCAACAACAGGCTCGCGAGAATCTCCGCGATCGTCGACTTTCCGGCGCCCGAGAGGCCGGTGAACCAGATGCAGAAGCCGCGCCGGTGGTACGGCGGCGAGACGCGCGAGAGAATCGCCGCGCTCTCCGGGCGCGTGAACCACTCGGGCAGCTGCTTGCCGTTGCCGAGGTAATCGACACGCACCTGCGTGCCGGAGATCGAGGCCACGCGCGCGCCCTTGGGCACCTTGTCCGCTTCCTCGTAGCGTTTCTCGTCTTCGAGATAGACCATCTCCTTGAACGGCACCATCGTGACGCCGATCTCGCTCTGATGCTCTCTGAGGAGATTCTGCGAATCGTAGGGGCCGTAAAAGGGTTTGCCCTGAGAATCGTTGCCGGGGCCGGCGTGGTCGCGGCCGACGATAAAGTGGTTCGCGCCGTGGTTGCGCCGGATAATGGCGTGCCACAACGCTTCGCGCGGGCCGCCCATGCGCATCGCCAGCGGCAAGAGGCTCAAGAGCGTCGTGCCGCGGTCGTAGTATTTTTCCAGGAGCACGCGATAGGCGCGCACCCGCGTGTAGTGGTCGATGTCGCCCGGCTTGGTCATGCCGACGACCGGATGGATAATGAGCGAGCCGCCGACTTCGCTCGCCGCGCGCTTGGTGAGCTCCTCGTGCGCGCGATGGATCGGGTTACGCGTCTGGAACGCGACGACGTTTTCGTGCCCCATCGCCTCCAGCGCGTGCCGCACCTCGGCCGGCGTGCGGCGCAGATCGACGAAGTCGAAATGCTTCGGCAGGTTGATAATCTTGAGCGGTCCGGAAATGTACGTCTTGCCCCACTTGCTCATTTCCGCGACGGTCGGATGGCGCGAGTCGGTCGTGCGGTAAACGTGCGAGGCTTCGTGCCCGAGATCCCAGGCGAACCGCTCCTCGACTTTCATCACGCCTAGAAGATCGTTGTTGGCGTTTCTTAGCGCGACGTCGCCGCCGACGCGGATCGCGTCGCCCTCGGCGACCGGCAGCGTGATCGGCATCGGGAACAGCGAGCCATCCTTGAGGCGCATCTTTTCGACGACGCCGAGGTAGTCCTCTCTGTCCATGAAGCGGTCGAGCGGGGAGAACGCCCCGACCGCGAGAAGCTCGAGATCGCAGAGGGAGCGGGGTGAAAGCTGGATCGAGGGAAGCGTGTAAGCGTAGCGCGTAAGCTCCGCGCGCTCTCCGTCCGGAACGAGCAAGTTCACGAGCTTGCCGCCGTAAGGCGTTATGAGTTGGACGCGGGCCGATCCGGTGCCGAGATTTTCATTCATTGTAGGGACCAAATCCTTATCGGAAAATTTTCATAGATATATCACCACGAGGCGCGGATTTCCATCGAATGTCGGGGAACCGCGGGCAGGAAAATATCCCTGTCGGGCGGGTCAACGGTAGCCGTAGCGGCTATCCAGCCGCGCGAGCTCCCTTTGGATGTAGTCGAGATCGGCGTCGCCGAAGTAATCGCCGTAGCCGCCGACCTGCCCGCGCCGCACCTTGAACGACTCGGGGTCGGCGCGGTCCGCAGGCGCGAGAATGCGTGTGTCGAATTTTCCCGCGGCCTCCATCGCCTTCATGTTGTCGAAGGTGGAAAATTCCAGCGCGCCGCCGAACGCCGTTTCGTCGACGGCGCCCGGCGACAAAAACGCGACGAGCTCGCGAAAAGTGCCGGCCGTGTCGCGCCTGCAATCCTCGTAGCGCACGAGCTTACAATTAGACCGCGTTCCCCACTCCGCGATCCAGGCGTTCATGACGTCGACGATGAGGCGCACTCCGAAGCGCGGATGGCGCAGCATGTCGGGCAGCGTCCCCGCGTATCGACGCATCCGCTTTGACTGCTGGAAAAATAGCGAGACGAGAACGTCGCGCGGGTCGCGCGCGAGCAGGACGATCTTCTTTTCCCGCGCCGCGCGCGGCGGCACGAGATGCTTGCCGCGCCAGCGGTCCTTCGGCCGCGCCGTGGCGCGATGCTCCCAAATGTCGTGTGTGAAAATGAACTTGGGGAGCGGGCCGGCGAAAACCTCCTTCTCGTTTAACGTGAAGTTTATGTTACAAGCAGCTGAATAATAACGGTAAACGAACACGCGTATCCACGTGCGCCCGCTCTTCGGGACCGACACGAAAATCGCGTCGGCAGCATTGTAGTAGCGCGCGCGCGAGCTGAGATTCCGTCGCAAGACTTTTATCGGCTGCGAAGCTTCCGCGCGATCCGCTCTCATCGATCGGCCTTGGATTTTCTTCAGGCGCTCAGGCAGCGCCGGAACGAATGACATTCGCTTTCAGGCGAGTCACACGTCGACGCGTTTTCTGCGGCCGAGCGCCGAGGCGACGGTCTTTTTCACGAGCTTCGGCAACTTGCCGGTCCAAAGGCCCGTTGCCGTCTTCCGGCTCGCCTCGATCTGCTCCCGCGGGATGACCATATGCTCGACGGCCTTTTTTTTCTTCTCGTCGAGCTCCATGCCGAGGAACTCGGCGAGCCGCTCCGCTTCCTTCATCGGCTGGCGCACGATGTCGTCGAAGGTGACGAGAATGGCCGGAAACTGCGGATAACGATCGAGAAAATCGACCATCTCCTTCTGGTAGAAGTTCGCCAGCTTGAGGCCGGTCAGGAGGTCGACACTCTTCGCCCTGTTTTTCGTGTGCTCGACCGACGAGTACGCGATTTCCAAAGGGTTGCGAAATACCATCACGAAGTGCGGATTGACGACGTAGGGAAGAAAGAGATCAATCGTCAAAACCTGCCGCGGGTGTTTCCATCCCCAGAGAGTCTGGTCCTTGGATTTCTCGGCGATAAGCCGCGCGATGCGCGCGTCGACCGCCGCCTTTTCCTCGAGCACGCGCTCGCGCGTCGGCGGGTCCCAGTAGGTCTTGCCGCCGTCGATCGCGTTGAACATCTCCTTATGAAAACGCTCGAAGTCGCGATCCTCAAACGCGCCGCGTGGATTGGACTTCGTCGGGTAGCCGACGTTGCCCATGTCGACGCCGAGGCTCGACAGCATGCCGGCGGTCACCGAAGTCCCCGAGCGCGCGGTGCCAATGACAATAACGGTTTTTTGTTTGTGTTTCTCGCTCACGTCCCCTCCTGCCGCGGTCAACGCGCGGTCATCGATCCCAGCCGAAATCCCGGCCGAGAAGCTGTTTCAGCCGCGCGTTGTGCGGCGCGAAATGCTCGACGAGTCGGCGCCGCGTCGCGGGGTCCATCTTCGTGTAGACCCCTTTTTTATACGTCTTTCGATCCTCGATATTGTAATACCGGATGCCGAGGAAATTTTGTATCTGCTCCAGCGTGCCGCCGACATCGGCGAAAAAGTCCTCGCTCCTGACGATCAATAACTGCTGCCTGGGAAAAAGATCGAGCCAAAGCTTCAGCTGATCGGCATAGACGCCGCGCGAGAGATAGGACAGCTGCCGATGCATGCGGCTGCGGTAATTCCCGTCGCGCATCATTTTCTCGGTTTCCTCGCGCAGCCGGTCCGCCTCCTGGAGCGTCGCGTCCTCGAAGGACATCTTTTCCCGGCCGCGCCGCACCGAGCGCTGATAATGCGAATAAGCGCGGTCGATCGGGTTTCTAAGCAGCGCGATGACCTTGACGCCGGGCATCAGGTCGAAAACCCGCTTCGGCACGTGCGGATGAAACAAATAGTACGCGGTCGCTTCCCCCGTAATGAACGGCTTCTCGCGCGTCCCGTGAAGCCACTTGGCTCCGATCGTAGGGAAATGCGCGCGGTACCATAGGGAGCTTTTATCATAATTCACGTCGAAATAATGGACTTCTTTCGTTTGTGCCCGCCCGATCGACGGATGCTGGCAGAGATAATGGTACAGCGAGCTGGTGCCGCAGCGCGCCGCGCCGACGATCAGGTAGTCCGGCAGGAGACGCAGAGGGCTCGTGGCGATTCGGCCGAATTTTTTGTGTGCCACGCGACGCGACTTCTACAGGCCGGAGAAGCGCGTCTCCGGACGCGCGGATAAATTTTCGGCCGGCCCCACCGATTTCGCCTCATAGCCGAAACGGCGATCGAGACTCCTCATCGCGTCCTCGACATAACCGATATCTTCGGCGCTCAGGTACTCCGCGAAGCCGCCGACGCGCCCGCGTCGCACCTTGAAGGATTCGGGATCGCGCTCGTCGGCCGGCCCTATTTTCTTATTCTGGATGCCGCCGCTCGCTTCCAGCGCTCTCATATTTTCGAAGCTGGAGAATTGAATCGCTTGCGCAAGCGCGCTCTCGTCCACCTCGTGGCAGCCGATGAACTTCAGAATCTCGCGAAACGATTCCTCCGGCCGGCGCCGGCAGTCCTCGTAGCGCACCAGCTTGAAATTCGAGCGCCCGCCCCACTCGCCGAGCCACCCGTTCATCACGCCGACGATGCGGTGAATGCCGACGGCTCTATGCCGGATCATTCCCGGGAGATCGCCGCCGTAGCGATGCACGCGCTTGCTGAGCTGGAAGAACAGCGAAACCATCACGTCGCGCGGGTCGCGTGCGAGCATCAGCACGCGCTTCTCGCGCGCGGCGCGGCGCGGAATCAGCGGCTTCCCCATGACGCGGTCGCGCATTTTCCGCCCGTTGAGATAAGCCCAGACATCGTGCGTGAAAACGAAGCGCGGAGCGCTGGCGCAGCGCGCGAAGAATTCTTTCGCGTCGAGCGTGAACTCCGAGCGGCATGCCGCAGAAAAATAAGCGTGCAAAAACACGCGCAGCCAGGTCCTGCCGCTTTTCGGGATCGACACGATGAAGACATCGGCGCGCGAATAGCGGCGCGCGCGCTTGCTGAAGTTGTGCCTGAAGAATTTCACTTGCCCAACGAAAGTCTATATCTTGGCCGCGCGCGGAACGTCAATCCGCGCGCCGCCCAGATAACCGAAATAGACCAGCCCGTCATGAGCTATCGTTTCTACGGTTTTCACCTCCGCGGCGGTCAGCTCTTCGCGCCACTTGTGGTTGCGGTTCTCGAATTTCGGCAAGCTATGGACGAGCCCATCGCTCACCGGCAGGCCGGCCCAGCGCCAGATACGCGCGAGGATCTCTCCGCTTCGCTCCGGCAGGTCCTCGTAAAAGACTTCCATGAAATCATCGCCGTACTTCTTCCCCTCGCGGGACGCGTAGAGCGCGGCGTCGTTCCACATATAGGCCAGCTGCTCCAGCACTGGCCGGTCGAGATATCCGCGCCAGCCCACCGGCCGCAAGTATGCGCCGAAGGGGTTTTCCCGGCGCTCCGTCTTGCGTTTCGCGCTGCGGTAATTGCTGCAGACCGCGGCGCGGCCGTCGCGGACGATGTGAATTAGCTTCGCCTCGGGAAAAATCCGCTTCATGAAATGTATGCGGAGGCTATTTTCGGGATGGCGGTTGAAAACGATGGGGCGGCCGGAATGCCATTGGTAGTAGCAGAAGTTTCCGCGCAGGCGCCTGCAGTCCTCCGGGCGGACGTCGGCGGCGGTCTTCAGCGTGTCGTTGTCGCGCTGGTGGAAGTCCTTGTCCCACAAAAGCCGCGCCTCGCTGCGGTTGCCGATCGCCGGGTGCATCGCGATGGCGCGGCCGAGCACCTGCGTCCCCGAGTTGGGCGAGCCGACGAGCAGAATCGGCGGGTTGAGCTTG
>DATFWH010000288.1:0-3781 GCA_035259465.1 Binatia bacterium | reverse complement strand
CCGCCGGTAACAGGCGACTTATCAAGTCAGGTAGCTCCCAGTGTATATTGGAGGGAGCATACAATTCAGCGGCCTCGGCTGTCAAACAGATAGTGACGCGTGACAAAATGAGTCACCGGCTGTCAACAAGCCCCGATCACTTGTGTTGCTGCACATAAGGCGTTTCGGCATCGGTAACAGTCTCGATTTCACCTTTGATGAGCGATTCGGGGCAGTAAACCATAATCGGCGCCTCGCGCCCCTGAACCTTAACGCGTCGAAGCGGCCGCAACGGGATCGCGCCGTTAAGCTCCGCCGCGGTGGATTCGCTCACCAGCATCGGAACGCCTAATTCCTTCGTCAGCGCCTCCAGCCGCGCGCCGAGATTGACGGTATCGCCGATGCAAGTGTAGTCGTAGCGGACCTCCGACCCGATGTTGCCCACGACAGCATCGCCCGAATTGATGCCGATGCCGACTTTAAGCGGACGGCCGATCGTTTCTTTCCACCTGTCGGCCAGCGAGTCGACCAGCTCGATCATCGCGATTCCGGTCTTAATTGCGCGCGCGGCGTCGTCCCCATGCGACACCGGCGCGCCGAAGACGGCGAACACCGCGTCGCCGATAAATTTATCGACCGTGCCTTTGTGATCGAAGACGATGCGGGCAACGCGACCGAGATAATCGCTCAACAGTGATACGACCTGCTCGGGAGTGATCTGCTCAGAGAGCGCGGTAAAGCCGCGGACATCGGAGAAAAGCACCGTGATATGTTTGCGCTTGCCTTCCAGGCCCATGGCCTCGCGGTTTTTCAGTATCTCCTCGACGATGTCATTGGAGACGTATTTGCCGAAAGTGGCGCGGATATGGAGTCGTTCCTTTTGCTCGGCGATATAGTGGTCCAGAATAATTCCGCCGTAGCTCAGCGTGCACGCCAAGAAAACAGGCGCGACGCCGAGCCACAGGTTGTTATATGAGAAGAGATAGAGGGCGAGAAAGGCGTAAACGCCGATCGAGATTAGAAAAGCGGTCGTGGCCTCGAGCGGCTTTAAATATATCGAGGCCCACACGGTGATCGCGACGAAAGCGATGAAGAGCGTAAGCAACATCCATTCCGGCACGGGCACGACCGGATCGCGGCCGGCGAGCGTATCCGCGAAGTTCGCCTGAATCTCGACGCCGGCCATTTGATCGCTCGCGTTGAAAGGGGTGGGGAATACGTCGTGCAGGCTGGCGGCATAGGCGCCTACGAGAACGATCTTGTCGCGAAACAAAGCCGGATCGATCTCGTCGCGCAGGATTCGATAGTACGGCACGAGTGGATAGCTGCGGTTGGGCCCGCGATAATTGATCATGTAGCGAGCCGTCGTGAGATCATCGCCGGTGGACAGTTTCCGTCCGGTCGCGGCTTCATAAATTCGGTACGCAAGAGCCGGATATTTACGCTCCTGGAAGGGGATTGCGAAGCGTCCGCCGCGGACGACGCCGTCGGCATCAATAATAAGGTTCGCGGGGCCGTAGCCCAGGGCGTATTGTCGGATGATCGGGATCGGCAGGCTGAGCCGCATCCGCGGTCCGAAGTCGCTGTCCACTTGTGTGTGCTCAGCGGCGAGAATGACATTGCCGGCGTCGCGAATCGCTTCCGCCAGCGCGGCGTCCTCGCGCGGATCAGGCTTCGGCTCGGTGAAAAGCACGTCGAAAGCGATGGCCTTCGCGCCGGCGGCTTTGAGCTTGCGGATCAGTTCGCCATGCATCGTTCGTGGCCAGGGCCATGGAAGGTCAAGCTCGTCGAAAGAATCCTGATCGATGTTGACGATGACGATCGGGAGCGTATGCGCGATAGGGCCGCGGATTTTAAAGCGCAGGTCGAGGCTCTTGTATTCTAGAATTTCTAGGACGCCCAGCCCGCGTTCGTACGCGACGAAGACGCCGGCAGCCAAGCAAGCTCCGATAAGGAGCTGACGAAGCCGCTTGTTCGCCACCGCGCCGGCAATGGCGGATTTAATCCTGCGGAAGATGCTAAGCACGCGCATAGGGCGTTCGCTGCGAGAGTAAAGACCCTCGCTTCTCGTGTCAAGCTCGGTTCAAGAAGCGAATTTTCTGTGTTAATTTAACGCGGTGGTAGACAGAGAAGCATCGGACGCGGATGAATCATACATACGGGTGGCTCTCGACGAGGCGCGCGCGGCCGCCGCCGCAGGCGAAATACCCGTCGGCGCGGTTATTGTCGCGAACGGCGCCGTGCTCGCGCGCGCACACAACCTGCGCGAAGAGCGGCAAAGCGCGCTCGCTCATGCGGAAATTATCGCGATCGAGACCGCATCTGCCCGCCTCAAAAGCTGGCGGCTGGAGGAATGCACGATCTACGTCACGCTCGAGCCGTGCATCATGTGCGTCGGCGCGATTCTTCAGGCGCGGATCGCGCGGCTGGTCTTCGGCTGTCTCGATCCAAAGGCCGGCGCCGTCGCGTCGCTTTATCGCTTGTGCGACGACGCGCGCCTCAATCATCGTCTGCCGGTTTCCGGCGGCGTGCTGGTGGAAGATTGTAGCAGAATATTGAGCGAGTTCTTTTCCGATTTACGGAAGGGAAAGTAGCGAGAAGAATTTTCTTGCAAACCGTAATCTATGGCATCCGGTGCAGCAGCTCGAGGGCGACAGAGACCGCGATCAGTATTACGATAATCCACTCCAGCAGCTCCATCCGCCGATCCGTCACTTGATCGGAGATCATCTCGTAAATGCTTTTCAGCGTGCTCAGCTTCCGGAGAATGCTCGCGTCCCATTCTTCCAGGTGAAAGCGCCTGCTCGCGAGGCGGTAGACGCGGGCGAGATATTGATCGCCGAGGAGCTTCAGCGTGTTGTTGACGCCTTCGAAGAGAATCGCGCTTTCCGCCTGGAGCGCGGCGACGCGCCGGAGATCCGCGCCGTACGAGCGCAACAGCGGCACGCGGCGCCACGAGCGCTTTGACAGCGCTTCGTAGGCCTGGTCCAGCGAGCGGTCGAGCTTGTGGTCCAGGTAGCGCATTTCCAGCAGCTCGACGTTTGCGAACTCCAGCACGGCCCGGATATCGTCTCCCTCGCGATCCACGAGCAAAGCGGCGTTCCAATCGACGATGGCGACGTCGTCGGTGCGAAAAGACATCTTCGCAGCCAGCGCGTCTTCGGTTTCTTGCTCCGAAAGGGGCGCGCTTTCGGCGCGGAGAATCTGCGCGATCGCCCGCCCGTGCTTCGCGCATAGGTCATCGGCCGTCAGCGGGGGCGTCAGGCTCTCGATTTGCATGATGACGTAATCTTCGACGAAATCGGCGCTTCTCGCCTCGGTTGCCGCATCGCCTATAACCTTAAGGGTCTCTTCGACTCTGCGCCGCGAGTCGGCGAGAAGCGGCTGGTTGTCGTACAGGTCGTCGCTTAGCTCCAAGAGCTTCGCGATAGGCCCGCTGATCGGAATGCTGTAAACGACGGAGATTGCGCCGAAGTCATATATTACCAGGTCGACGGTCGCGCCGGTCTGGAAGCCGCCGATGCTCAGCGGCTGCACCGCCTGCGTCACGCGAAGCGGTGCCGGCTGATATTCAAAATAGCTCGGCGCGCGGCGTTTGTGCGGCAGGCTTTCGCGCTGTGTCGTTTGATGGATTCGCGCCTCGGCGCGATCGAGATCGATGGAAAACGCCGTCTCGTATGCGAAGAAGGCATAGCAGACGCCTTTTTCGATGTACGCATCGGCGGCCGGCGGCCAGCCCTCACGCTGTAGAACCTCAGGCTTCATCGGAGTAGTTGAGTATAGCAGCCAGTATGCTTTCGGA
>DATFWH010000287.1:0-4744 GCA_035259465.1 Binatia bacterium | reverse complement strand
GCAGCATTATCCTGCTTGCCTCGCGCGACACGATCACGCTGTCGCTGATGGCGCTGGAGCTGTCGTCGATCGCCGTAAGCAACCGCGAGGCGGCAAGCATCATCAGCATCTTCATCATCGCGATGACCGTGGCGGGCGCGCTCATCGTCCGGGCGCTCGGCTCGCGTGTTGGCGTGCGCGCGCAAGCGAGAACGTCCGCGGTCATGGAGAACGTCGCTCCGATGGCTGCTACTCAGCAGAGGTGAGTTTCCGCCTCGGGAACGTTTCGTATTCTTTTATATCTGCTCCTGAACCCCGAATCGTTTTCCGACCGCCTGTCCAAGCAGCACGAGAAAGATCAGTAGACCGAAAATGATGACGCCGAAGGCGGAGAGCTGCGGAAACGATCCATTGTCCCACAGATCGAAGATCACGACCGCGGCGGTGCGGTTTTGCGAGCGCGCGAGCATGAGCGCGATCGTCAGCTCGCGATAGGCGTGTACCATGACCCAGAACCAGCCAGCCATCAGGCCAGGGCGCAGCAGCGGCAGATAAACCCGGCGGAAATTCGTCAGCCAGCGGCCGCCGGCGACGATCGCCGCCTCCTCGAGCTCGGAGTGGATCTGGACCATCGAAGTCGATACGAAGCGGAGCGCGACGGCCATGTATCGCGTGACGTAGGCGAGGCCGATGATGATCAGGGTTCCGAGGATCGGCACCGGCACGAGAAGGTAGAACCAAAGGAAAGCGGTGCCCAAGACTACGCTCGGCACCGCGATCGGCGCAAAGCCGAGGAAGTCGATCAGCCTTCGCCCCGGCACGCGTGTCTTGTTCGTGAAATAGCTCATCGTGGAGACGAGCAGCATCACCACGGTCGCGGTGCCCAACCCGACGAGCGTGCTGTTCCACAGAGAATGCAGGGAATAAGACGCGTCGTTGAGAATCTCGTGGTAATTCTGGAGCGTCATCGTCTCCAGCGCCTGCAGCGACGGCGGTTGATAGCGCGCGAGAAACGACGCGTACAAAACGACGAGGAAGGGCAGTCCCGTAATGATGAAAATCAGAAAGAGCGCGATGCCGCACGTGAGATACCGCCACGCGCCGAGGTCGATGCGGCGCGGACGGAAATCCTTTCCCGTAACCGTCTGATACCTTTCGTTATGACGGACCAGGCGGAAATAGCCGGCCAAAAGTACGATCGATAAGAGGAGGATCGCCATCGAATACGCCGCCGACAGGCCCCAGTCCGTCGGCGTCCGGGCCGTGCTGTAGAAGATCTCCGTCGTGTAAAGCCGCACGTGCGCGCGGCCTCCGAGCAGCAGCGGCACCTCGAAGTTCTCGATCGCGTAAACCAGCAGCAGTAAAACGGCCGCGCCGACGGCGGGCAACACCAACGGCACGGCGATGCGGATGAGCGTCGTCCAATTCCCCGCGCCGGCCACGGATGACGCCTCTTCCAGTCGCGGATCCATGGATTGCAGCGCGGCGGCGAGCAGGAGGTACGCCAGCGGCGTCATCTCGAGCGCGTGGACCCACACCATGCCCCAGAAAGAATACACGTTGAAGAAGCCGCGCACTCCGATCGCCGCGTTTAAGATGCCGATGCTCGGGCTCGCGAGGAAAATCCACGAGACCGTGATGAGAATTCCGGGGATGACGATGCGCCCCAGCGTGATGATGTTGATCAGCCGCGCAAACGGCGTGTTGGTGCGGTTGACGACCCATGCGAGAAACACGCCGAGCGTGAAGGAAACGAAGCTCGACGCGAGCGCGAAATGCAGCGTGTTCCACGTCGCGCTCCAGAAGTCGCCGCTGCCGAAAGCGCGAGCGTAATTGGCGAGGGAGAAGTTGAGGTCGAAGAAGCCGGGTTCGCCCGGACGGACGATTTTGAGGCTCGTCCAGACGATCATCAGCAGCGGAACGACGACCTGATAAATCAGGACGGCGGCGATGAGCGCCAGAGCGCTGCCGCCGCTGTCGAGCCCGAGTCGCCGTCTCATTGCCGGAGCGTAAAGCGAGCGCGGAGGCTATTTCTTCTTACCGATGTACTGATTCCAATAGCCGTGGAGGCGCTCGACGATCTCGTCGCTGACATAGCCGAACGGCACGATCTTGGCGTCGTCCGGCAGATAGGGATGCTTCCCGATCAGCGGACCGCGAAATTCATCGGCCGTGTATTTCTGGCTTTCGTCGGAAAGCGTCCAATCGCTGAACAGCGCGGACGCATGCGGATGCTGCGTGTTGCCGTTAATGATCATCGAACCCGCATACGCG
Source organism: Binatia bacterium (assembly GCA_035259465.1). GTDB lineage: Bacteria > Desulfobacterota > Binatia > UBA9968 > UBA9968 > JAJPJQ01. The sequence goes on along the minus strand of DATFWH010000287.1, from coordinate 2,491 downwards.
AGGATCGGCGCGGTGTAGACGATGGCGAAAGCGGTTTTCGGATCTTTCTTCTTGGCGAGCGCGCCCTCATAGAGAAAGTTATCGCCCTGAATCGCATGGTCGCCGGCGAGCATGAGATTCATTCTCTGCGTGTGGCCGCGCTGGATGATCGGCTGATTTTCGCCCATACATTTCATCCATTGCTTGAGCTTCTCCTCGCCCATCAGCGTATAGAGCCCCACCATAAAGCGCGTCTCGGGCGGGTCAAAGGAGACCTGGCCCTTGTAGGCGGGATTGCATAAATCCATCCAATCCTTCGGCGCCTTGTCCGGCGGAATGAGGCTCGTGTTGTAGGAGATGCCGTGCTCGCTCCAGTACCACGGCAGCCAGCGGTTATCCTTGTCGATGAAGCCCTGGTACTTTTTTGGAATTCGGGCGGTCGCCGGAGTCGGATAATTGGCGATCAGGTCCTGCTTCAGGATGACGGGCAGGTCGGGCACTGCGAGGCTAATTGCGTCGGTCAGGTGCCGCTTCGCGGTCTCCTCCGCGATCAGCCGCTCCGCGGCATCCTGCGAGCCCATGTCCGTGAGCTCGACTTTCACGAACGGATAGCGCTTCTCGAACAGCCTGACCTGATCGCGCGCCAGCTTGCCGCGGAAGGTGTGAATGAAGGTAAGCTTGCCCTCCTTGCGCGCGCCTTCTTCCAGGCGCTTGGTGCGCTCCGTCGGATTTAGCTTGGCAAGATCGGAGTAAAGCTTCTCGGCGGCCGAAGGCGCCGCCGCTGCCTGCAAGGCTGCCGGCACGATCATGAGCGAAACCACGAGGCAGATACTCAGCGGAAGAACGCGCAGGAGATTCTTCATAATCCGCTCCCTTATAATAATGCGAGACTATGAGCAACCCAAGGCGTGTCAACTCGCAGGTTGACGCATCGACGGATTTGGATGTAATCGATGTTAGTCGAACAGCGGAGGCAACATGCGGCGAACCATCACATGGCCCGACGGCAAGCTCATCTGCGCGACGTTTACCGTCGCCTTCGAGGCGTTCACCAAAGGCGGCCACTTCAAAAAGAAATCCGATCTCAAAGTGAATCTCGCCTCGGTCTCGCACGCCAACTACGGCGGCAACGTCGGCATCTGGCGCATCATGGAGATCTGCGATCGCGCGGGCGTCCGCGCGACCATCGATACCAACGGCCTCGCCGTCAAGCGCTGGCCCGACGCGGTAAAGTCGTTGCACGACGCCGGCCACGAGATCGCGGGCCACGGCACGACCAACGACATCGTCATGACCGACCTGAGCCCCGAGCAGCAGCGGGCCGAAATCCGCGAATGCAATCGCATCATCAAAGACGTCACCGGCGCGCAGCCGGTCGGCTGGGTCGGCCCCGGCGGGCTGCACACGCCTGAGACGCTCGGCATCCTCGCCGAGGAAGGCTACACCTGGTGCGGCGACCAGTGCGACGACGATCTGCCGTATGTCGTCAAAGCGGCGGAGCGGCCGATCACCATCATTCCGAAGCACTGGTACTTCAACGACTGGCGCGCGTGGGGCGGCGGGCAATCGAACGGCGAGATCGCCTTCGAGGGATTCAAGGCGGCGTTCGACTTCGTGCGCGAAGAGGCGCTGCGCGGCCATCCGGGCCGCATCGACGCGCTGGTCCACGCCGAGCTCGGCGGACGTCCGTATATGGCTTTCGCGTTCGAGAAGATGATCCGCTACTTGAAGGAGTTCGAGGACATCGTCTGGTTCACCCACCGCCGCGACATCGCGGAATACTGCATCGAGCGTACCGATAATCCGCCGGAATACCGGCCGATGGGAGATTACTGAGCGCGTCATGCCGACGGCGTTCATCACCGGCGGCGCCGGCGCGATCGGCGGCGCCTCGGCGCGCGTGCTCGCGCGCGACGGCTGGCGCGTCGTCCTCGCGGATATCGACGGCGACGAGCTGAAGCGCGTCGCCGCGGATATCGGCGCAGCCGTCGCCGGGACTTTCGTCCTGGACGCGACCGATTCCAGCGCCGTTCATTCGGCCATTGAACAAGCCGCCGAGGCGAATGGCCTCGACGGTCTCGTCACAGCCGCTGGCGGCCTGCATTACATTCCCGGGGCGAAGGACGCGCCGTTCACCGAGACATCGCCCGAGAGCTGGGATACGCTCATCGATGTCCATCTCAACGCCGTCTACTACGCCTGCCATGCCGTGCTACCGTTACTTTACCACCAGAAGACCGGCTCGATCGTCAATATCGCCTCCGGCGCGGGGCTCCGCGGCGGACCGCCGCACATCCGGCAGCGCAACGCCTCCGTCTATTCGGCGGCGAAAGCCGGCGTCGTCGCGCTCACGCAATCCATCGCGCAGGAGGCGGCGTCTCACGGCGTGCGCGTCAACACGGTTGCGCCCGGCCGCGTTGAGTCGCGCACGAAGTCGTGGGCCGAGATGGAGCGCATGCAGCGCGAAGAGGGCGGCGTGCGGCTTCCGCCCCTCGGACGTTTCGGCCGCGCG
>DATFWH010000286.1:0-3687 GCA_035259465.1 Binatia bacterium | reverse complement strand
GAGCGTCGACGACGTTGGATTTTCCGCATCCGTTAGGGCCGACGATCGCCGTAACGCCGGGCGGAAATTCCAAAACAGTACGTGGCGCAAACGACTTAAAACCTAGCATTTCCAGCCGCTTGAGACGCATCAGCCGATACTCCTTGAAGGATGGAAGAAGCCCGATTTTGCGGAGTATTTCACTCAGTTCCGCACTATTTCATATGCGGAAAAGAGTGTCAAGAAAAATTACAAGATACAGCGGCGGCAGGATGTTTGGACCACAATATGTTGGTGTGGTGCGGGCGGCGACCGCTAATACTGTCAGATATTGTCAGATTCTGTCTATTCCAACAGTTCCGTGTTCCAGTAGGAGACGTCGACGGCGTTGAGGAAGGGATGCCATTCGCGGTAGCGCGATAGATTGAAAGTCTCTTGCATGAACGGGGTCCACTTGGGCTTATAGGGGCGGTGCAGCAGCGCCATTCCGGCCTCGTGCGGCGTGCGGCCGCCTTTGCGGCGGTTGCACTCGTGGCATGAACAGACGACGTTTTCCCAGATCGATGTCCCGCCGCGCGAGCGCGGGATCACGTGATCGAGATTCAACTCGTAGCGCGGCAGCCTGCGACCGCAGTACTGGCACGTGAGCTTGTCCCGCGCGTAAATATTATAACGGCTGAAGCGCACGTGGCGCTTGGGCACGCGGTCGTAGCCGACGAGAAGGATGACGCGGGGCACGCGGATGACGCGATTGACCAGGCCAACCGACTCATCGTTGACCGAGACCGATAGGTGGCTCCAGCTCTCGAAATCGAAGGTCTGATACTGCTCGTTTACCGCGCGCGCGATCCCCTGGTATAGCAGGGTAAAAGCGCGCCGGACCGAAGTAACATGGATCGGCAGATAAGAACGGTTGAGGATGAGGACCTTGGTGTTGAGAACCGAATAGGTCGGGACCGACGCGGCGGCTTCCATAGCGTGATGTTGCCGATTAGAATATCGGCCGCACCGGGTAAAGTCAACAGAACGCGGTTATGAATGCTTGAAATCATTTTACTTTTAACATATAAACGAAGATTAGTTGTTGCATGGGTCTCGTTGTCGAGGAGAGATCCCGCCATTCATTCCCCGCCGCACGGACGCATCCCCAGCTAGAAAGACAGCGTGTGAAACAGGACATCTATATCAATCATACCCCTCAGGAAACCCGCATCGCGATCGTCGAAGACGGATCGCTGGCGGAATTTTTAGTCGAGCGCCGGCAGGAGCGCGGCATCGCCGGCAACATGTACAAGGGCAAGGTCTCGCGCGTGCTGCCCGGCATGCAGGCGGCCTTCGTCGACATCGGCATGGACAAGGCCGCATTTCTCCACGTCTCGGATTTTTCGACCTCGTCGGAGATCGGCGCCTATACGGCGGCGGAGAACGAGATCATCGTCGAGGCGCCGAAGCCGGCGCACCAGTCGCGCCGCCTGCCGATCGAGAAGCAGCTCACCCACGGGCAGGAGATTCTCGTACAGGTCGCCAAGGACCCGCTCGGCACCAAAGGCGCGCGCATCACCTCGCACGTGTCGCTACCCGGCCGCTATCTCGTCTTCATGCCCAATGTGAGCCACGTCGGCATCTCGCGGCGCATCGAGGACGATAAGGAAAGAAAGCGTCTCAAAGAGATCGCGCTCTCGATGTCGACGGAGGAGGGCGGCTTCATTCTGCGCACGGCGAGCGAAGGCCGCAGCAAACGCGAGATCCAGCGCGACCTCGCATTCCTCACCAAGCTCTGGCGCGGCATCAAAAAGAAAGCCGAGAGCGCGCCGTCGCCGTCGCTCATCCACCAGGACCTCGACCTCGTCACGCGCACGATCCGCGATTTCTTCACCACCGAGACACACCAGGTTTACGTCGACCAGGTGAAGGAGTACCGGCGCATTCTCGAATTCGTCAGCCACTTCATGCCGCGGCTGAAATCGAAGGTGACGCTCTACACCGACCCCGAGCCGATCATGGACCACTTCGCCGTCGAGGCGCAGGTCACCAAGGCGCTGGAGAGCAAGGTGTGGCTGCGCTCGGGCGGCTACCTCGTGATCGGCCGCACCGAGGCGCTGACCGCCATCGACGTCAACACCGGCCGCTTCGTCGGCCGCCGCAACCAGGAAGAGACGATATTCAGGACCAACCTCGAAGCGGCCGAAGAAGTCGTGCACCAGCTCAGGCTCCGCAACATCGGCGGCATCATCGTGATCGACTTCATCGACATGGAGAAGGAGGGGAACCGCAAGCGCGTCTACGAGACGCTCAAAGAGGCGATCAAGAAGGACAAGGCGCGCACGAATATCCTGAAGATCTCCGAGCTCGGGCTTGCCGAGATGACGCGCCAGCGCACGCGCGAGAGCTTGGAGAACATGCTGCTCGCGCCGTGCACGTATTGCGACGGGCACGGGCGCGTGAAGTCGAACGTGACCGTCGCCTACGAGATTCTGCGCGCGATCAAAAAGGAAAAGGTCAATCTACAGAACGGCAAGCGCATCGTCGTGCGGCTCCATCCCGACATCGCCAACTTTCTCTACGACGACGAGAACCAGAGCCTCGACTTTTTAGAGCGCGAGATCAACCACAAGATCATTCTCAAGGCCGCCGAGCGGCTGCGCCACGATCAGTACGAGATTTCCACAATCTGATTATTTCTTCGGCCACGCCATGATGTCTTCGTCGCGGCGGAGCTTCTCCGCGCGATAATATTCCTCGTGCACGAAGTCGGCGATTTTCCGCCGCGGCTTCGCCTTGGGCCACGCCTTGGCGTGGCCGATCGGCATGACCCAGAGAAGGCGCAGCGGCTCCGGCACCTTGAACAATTCGCGCAGCTCGTCTTTCACTTCATCGCGCACCGAGACCCACACGGTGCCGAGGTTCATGCTCGCCGCCATCAGCATCATGTGCTCGACGGAATTCGCGATGCTCGCCTGCAATAATTTTTCGCGATCGCCGGGCTGGCGCGTCGTGAGATAGACGCGCATCGTGCGCGGGTCGGCGCAGCAGAGCACCAGCACGCTCACGTCGCCGACGTAATCTTTTTTCAATCCTTTATAATTGACCGGGTCCTCGCGCTTACGCGCGCGCCACTCCTCGTCGTAGATGCGGCGCACGCGGCGCATCTTCTCGCGGTCGCGCGTGACGACGAATTCCCACGGCTGCGTGTTGGCGCCCGACGGCGCCCAGCGCGCGGCCTCGAGGATCATCTCGAGCTGCGCGCGGCTCACCTTGCCGCTTTTGTAGACGCGCACGCTGCGGCGCGTGCGCACGACGTCCAGGAGTGCCTTGCTGTCCATGGCCGTTTCCTTACCACTACCGGACCGCTTTTTCGAGCGGTCCGGCCGGCTTGACGAATAATCTAAATATCTATATATTTAGATAAATGGACCTCGCGCGCATGTTCAAGGCCCTCGGCGACCCGACGCGGCTGCGCATCCTGGCCGCGGTCGCAGCGGAGGAGCTCACCGTCGGCGAGATCCGCGAGGTCGTCGACTCGGTCCAGTCGGCGGTCTCGCGGAACCTGGCAATCCTCCGCGACGCCGGCTTCGTCGCCGACCGGCGCGAGGGGACGAACGTCTATTTTTCGCTCCGGCGCGACATGGCCGAGCCCGCGCGGCGCCTCTTCGACTCCGCCGCGCCGCGCTTCGCCGAGCTGCCCGGCGCCAAAGACGACCGCCGCCG
>DATFWH010000285.1:0-9450 GCA_035259465.1 Binatia bacterium | reverse complement strand
GGAAGGATCCTGTCTCTTGTACGCGAACGTGAGCCAGGCCGTCCGCGCCGCCGTCGCCGCCGAGGAATGCGGCTTCGATCTCACGGGCGCCGCGGTGTTCTTGAGCTCCGAGCCGCTGACGCAGGCTAAGGCGGAGCGCATCGAGCGCGCCGGCATCCGCATCATCGCGGGCTACGGCAGCGTCGAGACGGGCGCGATGGGCCTCGGCTGCGCGCGCCGGACACGCGTCGACGAGGTGCATCTCGCGATGGACGCCTACGCGCTGATCGACCATCCGTACGAGGTGCCGTCGGTCGGCGTCACCGTGCCGGCGTTCAACCTGACCGGGCTGCTCGACAGCGCGCCGAAGGTCATGCTCAACTACCAGAGCGACGACTACGGCGATGTCGCCGCCGGGCCGTGCGGCTGCAGCCTCGAGGCGCAGGGCTACACGACGCGCTTGAGCAACATCCGGAGCTACAGCAAACTGGTCGGCGAGGGCGTGACGCTCATCGGGAACGAATTGCTCCGCGTGATAGAAGAAGTTTTACCGGCGCGCTTAGGCGGCAGCCCGCTCGACTATCAGTTCATGGAGCGCGAGGACGCGCGCGGCCTGACGCGCCTTGTCCTCTGCATCAGCCCCAAGTTGCCGATGATCGACAAGGAGGAAGCGGTCCGCGTCGTCCTAGACGCGCTCGCGCGCTCCTCGCCGATGGCAGCATCGGTGCGGACCGTCTGGCAGCAGACCGGTACGATTCTAATCGAGCGCCGCGAGCCAGTCGCCACCGCGCGCGGCAAGGTTTTGCCGCTGCATATTGATAGGGATTAGGACTGGCGAAATTATTTCCCCACCGCCGCCTTCCCCACCTCCCCCAGCCACGCGATCACGTCGTTTAACCGCGTGCCGTGGTCGGCGGCGAGGTCGGACCAGCGCTTGCCGCCCTGGTAGTCGGCGACGACGCCCTTGATGGGCGATTTGCCGAGGACGGAGACGGCGCGGAGCGCGGCGTATTCGCCGTAGCCGATCTGGAGCGCCTTGCGCTCTTTCGCGACGTCGTAGAGGTCCATGCGGAGCCGGCTGCCGATCGCCTGCGCGACCGCGCGCTCCTGCTTGCCGGCGAGCCGGTTGACAGCCTCCATATATTTCAACAGCTCGCGCTCGGACTTGCCGCGCGGCGAGTCCAGCGCTTCGAGCGAAGGCAGCGGCTCGATCGCGTAGCCCGACGGCTGGTAGTAGGCGAGCGCCTGCGGCATGTAGTCGCGCAATTCTTGTACGCGCGTGGCGCTCGACGGGTGGGTCGAGAGAAATTCCGGCGGCGGCTTTTTCTCCTTGTCCGTCTGCTCCTTCCCTTTCTGCTCCATGCGCTGCCAGAGCGGCACGGCGACGCGCGGGTCGTAGCCCGCCTTGGCCATGAGGATGAGGCCGACCTTGTCCGCCTCGGACTCCTGCGAGCGGCTGAACGGGAGGATGAGGCCGAGGTTCGCGCCGGCGCCGAGGAGCGAGCCGACCGTGCTGCCGCCGACGGCGCCGACGAGACCGACGCCCGTGTCGACGACCTGCGCGCGGCTCAAGCGCTCGCCCGCGTGGCGCAGCAGCGCGTGCGCGACCTCGTGGCCGAGGATGACCGCGAGGCCGGCTTCGTCGCGCGCGACGGGAAAGATGCCGGTGTAGACGCCGACCTTGCCGCCCGGGAGGCAGAAGGCGTTCACCTGCTCGGGGTCGTCGAAGACGCGGAACTCCCATTTGTAGTCGGGCTTGTCGGCGGCGCGCGCGATGCGCTCGCCCACCCGGCGCACGATGCGGTAGGCCTCGGGGCTGTCGGAGAGGACGCTCCCGCGGGTCTCCTCGTTATACGCCTCGGCGCCGAGCTTCAGCTCCTCGGCCTCGGAGACGAGCATCAATTGGCTGCGGCCGGTGTACGGCGCGGTCGTGCAGGTGGAAAGGAGGAGCGCCAGGAGCGCGGCGGCGATGCGCCGGAAGCGTTTCATCGCGGGATAAATCTAGCGCGCGGGATAATCGATGGCAACCGGAGTAAATTGAATTCCGCCGCACCGCGCGGTATGTCACGCGCATGGATATTTTGAAGATCACCGGCTATCACAAGCGGCCGCCGCAGCTCGTCGCCGAGGCGAAGGGCTTCTTCGCGCGCGAGGGCTTGGACATTCATTTCGACGAGGCGACCTACGCGCCGGCGCACAACCAGGGCATGGCCGAAGGGCGCTGGGATTTGACGCTCAGCAGCGCGGACACGATGATTGCGCGCAACACGACCGACGGCGCGGACTACGTCCTGTTCATGCAGGCGGAGGAAGGGCTGACCGCGACGCTCGTCGGCCGGCCGGGGGTGATTTCGCTGGAGCAGCTCCGCGGGCAATTGCTCGCCGGCGATCCGGGCGACTCCAATCTCGACCTAATCCGCATGAAAATTCTCCGCACGCACGGCATCCGCGAGAGCGACTACAAGATCGACATCATCGGCAGCTCGCCCAAGCGGCTGGAGGCGTTTCTCGCCGGGCGCGTCGCCGCGGCGATGCTGACGCCGCCGTCGACCGAGAAGGCGCTGGCCGCCGGCGGCGCGAAGCTGGCGTGGGCCGCCGACTACGTGCCGGACTGGCCGCTCACCTGCGGCTGGACGCGGCGCGCGTGGCTGGAAGGCCATCGCGACGTCGTCGTGCGCTTCGTCCGCGCCTGGGCCGCGGCGACCGACTGGATGATGGAAGAGAAAAACCGCGACGAAGCCGTGCGCCTCACGATGGAGAAAGAGCGCATGGACCGCGAGCGCGCCGAAGAGGCGTGCGCGCGCGTCGTCGCGAAGGCGCGTATCAACCCGCGGGCGATCCGCTCGGTGATGGAATTGCGCATCGAGATGGGCGTGATGAAGCCGGATGTCGGGCCGGCGGAGAAATTCTACGACGCGGGCTACTGGTGCGCGGCGACGGGCTTGCCGCCGCCGGAACCGGCCGGGTTGCCGCGACTTTAGTTTCAAGTTTCAGGTTTCAAGTTTCACGAAAAGATCGGAGCCCTTCGACAAGCTCAGGTCGACCGGAAAAAATCAACGGAAGAAAAAGCTACCTCCCCTAACCCCTCCTTCGTAAGGAGGGGGATTCCGGAGAGGCCGGGTGGATTCCGAAAGTCTCCCCTTACGAAGGGGAGATTTAGAGGGGTCGCGCAGTTTCTTTTTTCCGTCACACCCGCGAAAGCGGGGGTCCAGGATTTTTAAAAGACTGGATTCCCGCTTTCGCGGGAATGACTCAAGAGTCCTCCGGTCCTGAAACCTGGAACTTGCAACCTGAAACGATTTCTACAACCCCATCTTTCCCGGATTCATAATATTATTCGGATCGAGCAATCTCTTGATCCCCCGCATCACTTCCAATCCGTAGCCGTGCTCCTCGGCCATGAGCGGCGCGAGCTTGACGCCGACGCCGTGGGTGTATTCCATCGAGCCGCCGAGCTTGTGCACGAGATGGAGCAATTCCTCCACGGTCTCTTCGAGGATGAGCTGCGCGTCTTTCTTGCCGGCGCCGTCGATGCGGAGCGGCACCGAGAATAATTCGGGGCGGATCCAGAGGCCGCTCTCGACCGCGTCGACGCCGCGGCGCTTGACGATCTCGAGCGCCGCTTTTCTGAACGGCAGCACCTGCGAGGCGGGGAGCGCGACGTGGATCCAGTCGCGGTAAACGCCGTCGCGGCCGCGCTCGCGCCGCGCGCGCCGGTTCTCGGCGAAGCGGCGCGCGATCGAGTGGCGCTCGGCCCAGAACTCCTCCGCCTGCGCGTCGGGGAGGCGCGTCCCGCCGGCGGCGTCGAGGAGCGCGAGCGCGATCTTCTCCTCCGCCGCGACGACTTCCTTCGGCCCTTCGAAGGCGACGTAAAGCAGCGCGCCGTCGAACTTGTCCTCGTTGTCGCCGAAGTCGATCACCGCCGGCTCGACGCCGCGCTTGAAGATTTCGCGGATCGCGTTATAGCCGCGCTCGAAACCATCGAAGCCGTAGGCGCGGATGACGCTCTTTTCCGGGCGGACGAAGATGCGGATCGCGGCTTCGGTCACGACGCCGAAGCAGCCTTCGCCGCCGATGAAGAGCGCGTTGAGATCGATGCCGGCCGACGATTTCGGCACGGCGCGCGTGCTCAGGATCTCGCCGTTCGCGAGCACGACTTCCAATCCTAAAACCTGCTCGCCCATCGAGCCGTACTTGCCGGCGCGGTAGCCGACGCTGTTGGTGGAGATCGCGCCGCCGATCGTCGCGACCGGCAGCGTCCACGGGTCGTGGCCCAGGATGAAGCCGCGCTCGCTCAATTTTTGATCGACCGATTCGAGCACGGCGCCGGCCTCGACGCGCGCGCTCATCGCCTCGGCGTCGATTTGGACGACGCGGCTCATTCGTCTTAAATCCAGCGCGATGCCGGGCTTGATCGTGAGCGCGCCGCCCATGAGGCCGGAGCCGCCGCCGTAGGGAATGAGCGGCGTTTTCGTCTCGTTCGCGATCGTGACGATGCCGCGCACCTGCGCCGTCGAGTCCGGCGCGGCGATGCAGAGCGGCAGCGCGGCCGGCGGCTTGTGCGCGGGATGGATGCGCGCTTCGCTGAGCGCGTCCCAGGAGATTTCGTCGAGGCGCGCCGGGTCGGTGACGAGATGCTCTTTGCCGACGATGCGCGCGAGCCGTTCGAGCAGTTCTGCCATCGCTTTCGACTATATCGGAAAGCCGCCGGGCGGCCAATCCGTCTTGCAAGCCTGCGCGCGCGGCGTTAAGTATTTGGCGAGAAATGGAGGGACGTATGGGTCACACGCTCGAAGGCTTCGCCGCGGACTGCCGCCGCGCGCTGAAAGAGAATCCGGGACGCGCGGGGCGCGAGAAAGTGCGCGCGCTGGTCGAAGAAGTATTGCAGGACCAGGCGTTCGTCGCCGCGCACGTCGACGGCCCCGCCGAGCGGAACGTGATCTACGAGGACAAGGAGCTGGGCTTCTGCATTCTGGCGCACGTCTACAAAGACGCGAAGGGCAGCCATCCGCACGACCATGGCCCGTCGTGGGCGATCTACGGCCAGGCCGAGGGCGACACCGAGATGACCGACTGGCAGCTGATCGAGGCGCCGCGCGACGGCAAACCGGGCAAGGTCCGCTTCGCGCGCCTCTACACGCTCAAGCCGGGGATGGCGCACATCTACCACGAAGGCGACCTGCACTCGCCGCGCCGCGCGGGTGCGACGCGGCTCCTCCGCATCGAAGGAACGAACATGGAGCGCGTGAAACGCTCGGCGTTCGAGAAGATCGCGGACTAGCGGACAAGCGCATCGATCCAGCCGGCGGCCTTGGCCGCCGCTTCTTCCAGCACTTCGTCGTCGCCCCGGCCGGAGCTCTTCAGCATGTGAAACGAGTGATCGCCGCCCTCGACCACGAACAGCTCGGCGCGCTTTCCCAGACGTGAGCACAACGGCTTGAGTAATTTGAGATCCGCGAGGCTATCGCGCGAGCCCTGCAGAAACAGCAGCGGCGCACTGACATTCTTCAAATGATCCGCGCGCGTGTCCGACGGCTTTCCCGCGGCGTGCAGCGGGAAGCCGAAAAAAATCAGCCCGCGCACGGCCGCGAGCGGCTCCTTCGCCGCGGCCAGCGATGTCATCCTCCCGCCCATCGATTTGCCGCCGGCGAAGCGCGGCAGATCGCCGGCGTGCCTTTCCGCCGCCGCGGCCGCGGCGCGCACCGTCGCCGTCAGCGTCGCCTCGTTATCCGGCCGCTTGATGCCTTTCTCCGTGTAAGGAAACTGATAGCGCAGCGTCGCGACGCCGCGCGCGGCGAGCTTCGCGGCGGCGGCTTCCATGAACCTGTGCTCCATCCCCGCGCCCGCGCCGTGCGCGAAGACATAGATCGCGCGCGCCTTGTCGGGCCGCAGCAAGAGCGCCGAGACCTCGCCGGCCTTATTGTTGACGGCGAATTTTATTTTCTTCGCGGCGGGCATGCGCGCATCTTAGCGCGCGCCGCCGACCCGCGCCAGCGCATTGCTTGACTGTCTTCGCTCCCGCGTATTACAGATGTGAGGGCGAAAGGGAGAACTCATGGAGGAGAAACCGACGACGAACGAATTGGGCTTCAAGACGACGTACCAATTATTTCTCGAGCAAGAGCGCGTGCCGGCGGTGCGCGCGTTCCACGTCGAGGACATCAACAAGGTCGAGCTTTTTCCGTGGGAGCGCATGGGCGGGCGCGGCGTTTATTTGAACCTCGAAGGCACTGAGGGCGTTAACGACTGCACCATCGCGGAGATCGCGCCGGGCAAATCGCTCGCGCCGCAGAAGCACATGTTCGAGGAGCTCGTCTTCGTCGTCAGCGGCCGCGGCGCGACGACGGTGTGGCGCGACGGGCAAAAAAAGCAGACCTTCGAATGGCAGGAGGGCTCGCTCTTCTCGCCGCCGCTCAATACCTGGCACCAGCACTTCAACGGCGACGGGAAAAATCCGGTGCGGCTGCTCGCGATGACCAACGCGCCGACGGTGCTGAACCTGTTTCACAACATCGACTTCGTCTTCAACTGCGACTACGCGTTCACCGACCGCTACAACGGCGAGCCGGATTTTTTCAGCGGCAGCACCAAGGCGCTCTCGCAGCATTACCAGGAGACGAATTTCATCCGCGACGTGCGCACCTTCGAATTGATCGAGCGCAAGGAGCGCGGCGCCGGCGGCAGAATGACGCTGCTCGAGATGGGCAACAACGTGATGTCGGCGCACATCTCGCAGTTTCCCGTCGGCACGTACAAGAAGGCGCACCGCCACGGCGCGGGCGCGCACGTGATCATCCTCAAGGGCGAGGGCTTCTCGATCATGTGGCCCGAAGGCAAAGACATCCAGCGCTACGAGTGGCGCGCCGGCAGCCTGCTCGTGCCGCCCGAGCGCTGGTTCCACCAGCATTTCAACGCCGGCGGCGAGCCCGCGCGCTATCTCGCGCTGAAACCCTTCAGCAGCCGGAAATTTCCCGGCCTGAGAAAGCAATGGGGCACGTCGGAGAGCGTCAAGCAGGGCGGCGATCAGATCGAGTACGAGGACGAGGACCCGCGCATTCGCAGAATGTTCGAGGAGGATCTCGCCAAGCGCGGCGTCCAGAGCCGCATGCAAGAAGTGTTCGGGACGCGCGCGGCGTAACGGAAAGTATCTAAGAGCCATTCGACAAGCTCAGGGCGAACGAAAAAAGACGCTTTTTATCGAGTCATTCCCGCGAACGCGGGAATCCAGGTTTTTTCTTCGGACTGGACCCCCGCTTTCGCGGGGGTGACGAAGAGGGTCCTTACGAACTATGAAAAATATTTGCGCTTTTCTGATCGGCATTGCGGTTCTCACCGTATCCGTTCCGGCCCACGCCGCCGAGAAGGTCCGCGTCTCGGTGACGAACCCGAACATGTCGTTTCTCCCCGCGGGCGTCGCGCTGAAGCGCGGATTTTTCAAAGACGAGGGGCTCGACGTCGAGATCATTCGCATGAACACGCCGAACACCGTGACCGCGCTCGTCACCGGCGATCTCGGCTATACGCTGCTCTTCGGCTCGGTCATCCGCGCGGCGCTCCGCGGCATGCCGATCCGCGCGCTCGCGAGCCTGCTCGACAGCCCGACGCATGCGATCGTCGCCAAGCCCGAGTATAAATCGGTCAAGGAGCTGAAGGGCAAGACGGTCGCGATCGGCAACTACGGCGGCACCGACGACGTCGCCGGACGGCTCATGTTCAAACACTTCGGCCTCGACCCCGATAAAGATTTAAAGCTCATCGCCTTCGGCCCCGATCGCGCGCGCCTCGCCGCGGTAAAGGAAAATTTGGCCGACGTCGCCGTCGTCGCGCCGCCGGGCGACGCGATGGGAAAGCAGATGGGCTTTATGGTCCTCGCGCGCGCGTACGATGTCTTCAATTTTCCCTTCATCGGCATCGGCACGAACTTAAAGACGATCAAGGAGCGGCCCGTCGAGGCGAAAAAATTCGTCAAGGCGCTGCTCCGCGCGAACCGCTTCATCCGCGAGGACAAGCAGGACGCGGTGAACGTGCTCGTCGAATGGGGCAAGGTCGACCGCGAGCAGGCGCTCGCGTCGTACGATTCGACGGTGAAGGTCTTCAACGCCGACGGCAACATCCCGCAGGAGGGCCTCAAGCTCGTGATCGATCAGGCGAAGGCGGAGCTAAAGCTCACGAAAGACGTGCCGCTCAGCGAGATCGTCGACCTCGCGCCGCTGCGCGAAGCGCAGAAAGAGCTCGGGATAAAATAGAGGAGCGATCATGTCGGAAGAACAGGAACTCAAGCGGCTCGACGAGAAGCTCCACAAGCTCTCGGTCGAGGGCCTCTGGGCGCAGGCATCCGCCGCCGACCTCGCGACGTATAATAAGGACCCGCATACATCGGTGCTGCCGCATCTCTGGAAATGGGACGATCTTTACGGCGCGATCAAAACCGTCGGCGAGATGCACGGCCTCGACGGCAAGGCCGAGCGCCGCGTGCTGCGGTTGATCAACCCGGCATTTTTGGAATTGAAGAACCGCCGCCAGCGCTCGACTACGCACACGATGCTGATGACGATGCAGCTCCTCAAGCCCGGCGAGGTCGCGCACGCGCACCGGCACAACTTCGCCGCGTTCCGCTTCATCGTCCGCGGCGGCGGCGCCTACACCGTCGTCGAAGGCGAGAAGCTGCCGATGGAGGAAGGCGACCTGATCCTCACGCCGTCGATGACCTGGCACGGCCATCACAACGAGGCCGAGCCGATCGTCTGGCTCGACGGCCTCGATAATCCGCTCCTCTTCTCGCTCCAGGTGATCACGTGGGAGCCTTTCCCCGGCGGCGTGCAGCCGATCAAGAAAATCGCCGAGACGACGGCGCCGCGCGTGGGCACCGCGCGCCCTGTGTGGGAGAAAAAATCGGCGGACCAGCCGCGCTACAATTTGATTTATAAATGGAGCGACACCTACGCGACGCTGAAGAATTTAAGCGACGGCGCCGGCAGCCCCTTCGACGGCGTCGCGCTGGAATACGTCAATCCCGACGGCGGCCACACGATGCCGACCCTTGCATGCGGCATCCAGATGCTCCGCACCGGCGAGGCAACCAAGACCCACCGGCACAATTCGAGCACGATCTATCACGCGTTTCGCGGCAGCGGCACGACATTTATCGACGGCAAGCGCTTCGATTGGAACCAGGGCGACTGCTTTGTCGTCCCGCTCTGGAGCTGGCACAGCCACCAGAACCGCGCGAAGGATAACGAAGCAATTCTCTTCTCGATGAGCGACCAGCCGGTGCTGGAGGCGCTCAAGCTCTACCGCGAAGAGCCCGGCGAAGGCGCGTAGGCGAAATCACTCCTCCAGCGAGCGAATCTCCGCGTCGGCGCCGCGCAGCCGCGCCGCGAGCTCGCGTGCGATATTGTACACAAGCTTCGCCTTGATCCCAGGGGTTTCCGCCGCTAATTCGTCGAGCGCCGCGATCGGCAGGACGTCACA
>DATFWH010000284.1:0-7553 GCA_035259465.1 Binatia bacterium | reverse complement strand
AATCTGGCTTTACCTCTCGACCGCCCGTGCGGGCCACGACGGCCGAGCAGGGCTTGAGAAAAACATGCCCAGAGTAAATAGCGGAAAAATGTGGGAGAAATTTATTTCGCTATATTTAGGTAATATGTCGCCTGAGGAAGTGCTCCAGGCAGCGGAGGGTTCAGATCCCAAGGAGCGAAAAGAGCGTGTTTGCGAAGCTCGATTTTATATCGGCGAGCATGCGCTACTTCAAGGAAGAAAATCAGAGGCGGCGAAATTCTTTAAAGCGGCTTTTGAATCCTGCCCCTTCGAGTTTGTTGAATATCCCGCCGCCAGGGCAGAGCTCGAGTGGTTGGAGAAGTAGCACTCTATGTCCCAGGGCACAGTTTTCATCGCTATCACGCTTTTCGCGACCTTCTTCATTACCAGCGCCTTCGCTGACTGGAAGGACGGCTGGGAAAAAACTCTCCGCGCGGCGAAGCAGGAAGGCTCGGTTGTCGTCTACACGTTCCCCGGCCACGAGCCGCTGTTTCAGGCGTTTCAGAAGAAATTTCCGGAGATCAAGGTCGTCGAGGTGACGGTGCGCGGCTCGGACCGCGTCACGCGCATCCTCGCCGAGCGGCGCGGCGGCAAGTACATCGCCGATATTCTTATCGGCGGCGCGGGCTCCGCGGCGATCGGCCTCATTAAAGGCGGCGTGCTCGATCCGGTCACACCGACGCTCATGCTTCCGGAAGTGCTCGATGTGTCCAAATGGTGGCAGGGGAGGCACATCTACGGCGACGACGAGGGCAAGCGCATCTTCTCGTTTGGCGGCGCACCGCTGCAGTACTTTCATTACAACACGAATCTCGTGAAGCCGCAGGAATTCAAATCGTACTGGGACTTCGTAAATCCCAAGTGGAAAGGGAAGATCGTGATCGCCGAGCCGCTCTCTGGCGGCACGCAGGAGGCGCTCCAGTTTCTTTACTTCAATCGCGAGCTCGGTCCGGAGTTGCTGAAGCGCTTCCTGACGGAGACGGAGCCGGTCGTGAGCCGCGACATCCGCCAGATGGTGGACTGGACGGCGCAAGGAAAGGTCGCGCTCGCCGCGCTCCAGAACGCCGACCGGCTCGACATCTGGCAGGCGAGGCGGCAGGGGCTTCCGGTGGACTCTTTCATCACCGGCGGATTCAAAGAGGGCGGCATGGTGGGATCGGGCGGCGGCAACGTCATGCTCGTGAACCGCGCGCCGCATCCGGGCGCCGCGCGCGTTTTCATCAACTGGCTGCTGTCGCGCGAAGGACAGATCGTCTTCCAGACGCTCGAAGCCGGCAAGAATTCGCTGCGCATCGATATTCCAAAGGACGACGTGCCCGAGCGCGCGCGCATCCTCCCCGGCGTCAAGTACGCGCTGCTCGACGATCCTGCGTATGCCGATTTAGAGACAGTGCGGCGCTTCGTCGCCGAGGTGTGGAAGAAGAGGGGCTAGCATGAAAGCGACCGTCGCGCGGTTCATCGTCGAATTGTTGAAAGAAGCGGGCATCGAAACCGTATTCGGCGTCACCGGCCATTCCGTCTTCGACATCACCGACGCGCTGTACGGCGACCCCGCGGTCCGCTTCGTGCCCGCCCTGCACGAGGGCTCCGCCGCGTATATGGCGGCGGCCTACGCGAAGGCGCGGCGCGCGCCCGGAATCTGTCTCGTCTCGGCCGGCGCCGGCGCGACGAATCTGCTCACCGGCATCGCTTACGCTCACAAAGAATCCATCCCGCTGATCGGCCTCTCCTCCGACGTCTGGGGCGAAGCGGCGGGAAAGGGCGCGTCGTCGTGGCACGAGATCCCGCAGCGCGAGATCTTCGCGCCGGTGACGAAGATGAGCGCGACGCTGACGGCGGAAAACGCGGTCGAGACGCTGCGCGAAGCGTTCCGGCGCGCGATGGCGCCGAGAAAAGGACCGGTTTATATCGGCGTGCCGCGCGATGTCCAGCAGTGCGAGGTCGAGCTGGCCGAGCGGCCATGGGCGCCGCAGGCTTCGCCGCCGCCGGCACCGGATACCGCCGCGCTTCGGCGCGCCGCCGAAGAGATCGATCGTGCCGCCGCGCCGATCATCATCGCCGGCGGCGGCGTCCACTGGGCCGGCGCCTCCGACGAGCTGAAAGAGCTGGCGGAAATCCTGGGAGCCCCTTTCGCCACGACCCCGTCGCACAAAGGGCTCGTCGCCGAGGATCACCCGCTTGCGCTCGGCGCGCTCGGCTTCGGCGCTTTTCCCTTCGCCGGCGCCTTCGCGCTCGATGCGGATTGCGTTCTCGCGGTTGGAACGACGTTCAGCGAGGCGCTGACGCTGGGCTACGGCAATAAAGTCGTGCCGAACGGTGCGCCGATTATTCAAATCGATAACGATCCGAAGGAGATCGGCAAAATTTATCCGGTCAGCCGCGGAATCGTCGGCGACGCGAAGCTCGCGCTGCGCGGCTTGATCGATTTGTTAAAGCGAACGGAGCGGAGAAAAAACTCCGCGCGCCTCGAACACCTCGCAGGCGAAAAAGCCGCGTGGCGCGACAAGCTCGCGGCGCGCGATTTCGGCGCGGACGGCCCCATCGATCAATGGCACATCTACCGCGCGCTGCAGGAGATCGCGGACGAGAAAACGCTCGTCGTGGGTGCGGGCGGGACGACCGAGCTTATCCGGCGCTTCATCGCTCCGGCATATGCGTATCACTCGGGCGATTTCCGCGCGATCGGCGGCGGCCTCGCGACCTCGATCGGCCTCGCTTTCGCGCATCCCGGCAGGCATGTCGCCTGCGTCACCGGCGACGGCTCCTTCATGCTGGAGACGCAGGAGCTTGCGACCGCCGCGCGGGAGAATCTGCCGATCACCCTCATCGTGGTGCGCAACGAGGCCTACGGCAACATGAAGCGCGACCAGATCCGCCACTGGCGCGGCCGGGTCATCGGCACCGATCTCAATCTGCCGGACTTGTGCGATCTCGCGAAGTCCTACGGCGTCGACGCGCGGAGAGTCGAGCGTCCGCCGGAGCTGCTGCCGGCGTTCGAGCGCGCTTTCGCGCTCGGCAAGCCCTCGCTGCTCGAAGTCGTCTGCCCGATCGAGGGAATTTGAAGGCGTGAGGCGATAGGCGTGAGTAGAAAGAAGACGATTCTCATGCTCCACCGCATCCTCATTGTGTTCATCTTTCTTCTTTCTCCCGACACCATCCTCGCCGCGCCGGGCGAGGTCGTCATGACGCACGGCAGCATGAGCACGACCTCGATACCGCTCTGGGTGACGGAAGACCAGGGGCTGTTCGCGAAGCACGGCGCCAGAGTCAAAGTCGTGTGGGTGCGCGGCAACTCGATGCAGATCGCCACCCTCGCCTCCGGCGAGACGCAGATCGCCTACGGCGGCGCGACGACCGCGCTCGCCGCGGCCGCGGGCGGCCAGGAGCTCAAGATCATCGCGAGCTTCACGAGCCGCGAGTCGCTCGACCTCGTCGCGCGCCCGGGAATCGCGAACCCGGCGGACCTGCGCGGCAAGCGCTTCGGCATCCAGAGCATCGGCGGCGGCGTGTGGAAGACGGCCGCCGTCTGGCTCGAGCACTTCGGCCTCGACGAGCGGCGCGACAACATCCAGATGATCGTCATCGGCGACGTCACCATCCTGGCGCAGGCGCTGGAGAGCGGGCGGGTCGACGCGACCGTGGTGCCGGGATTCTTGAGCCGCAGGCTCGCCGAGAAAGGATTCGTCGTCCTGGGCAGCAGCGAGAAGACGAAGCTGCCGTCGGTCGGCATGACGCTGCTCGCCGAGAAGACCTACGTGCAGCAGAATTCCGAGACGCTGCAGAACGTTCTCAAGGGATTAATCGAGAGCATGGTTTTTATCGGGCGGCCGGACAACAAGCCGGCCGTGCTGCGGACGATAGTAAAGCACTTCAAGATGACGGACGCCGCGGCGGGCGAAGGCGCTTACCAGGACGCGCTGTCGCTCGTCCGCCTGGAGGAGTACCGGAAGCCGTACGTCTCGGTAGACGGCCTCAAAACTCTACAGAAGTTCATGGCGACGCAAAATCCACGCATCGGCGACGTGAAGGCCGAAAACCTGGTGGACGCGAGCGTCGTGCGTAAATTGGACGAAGGCGGCTTTTTCGACCGGCTCTACGCCGAATACCGAGTGAAGCAGCCTTAGCCCCGCGGTTTTCGCCCGTTCGTCTTTTTCTCCGCCATATATTTCCGCATGTCGCGGCGGCGCTTCTGCTGCTTTCGCCTACGGCGGTTCCTGCGCGCATTTTCGTTCATCTCGATGTCATCCTTTACGCGTGCGTCGGAACGGCGTCGGCCGCGACCGACTGCTCGGCGTGGTTGTTTTCCCTTTCCTGATGAATCACCAGATGGCGGTCTGGCGCCGGGAACTCGGCGGCGCCGAACGATTCGCGAATCGCCCGGTTCGTGTCGAAATACACCTGCCAGTAGTGATCGGTATGGCAATAGGGCCGCACCGCCAACACCGGACCGGAGAGGTTGAATTCCAGGATTTCCACGTCAGGGGCGGGATTCCTGGCGACATTGGGTATTTTAGCGAGACGCTCCCGCAACAGGCCGATTGCAATGTTGTGATCGACGCGATGATTGAGCTGCGCGGTCAGGTCGACGCGCCGGCACGGGTTCGTGGAAAAATTCTGGATCGTATCGGAAAAGATCTTGTTGTTGCCGACGATCGTGAAGACGTTGTCGAGGGTGGTGACCGTCGTGACGAATAGCCCGATCTCTTTGACCGTGCCGGTGACACCTCCGGCGGTGATGAAGTCCCCGACTTTGAACGGCCTGAGGACGATAAGAAATCCGCCCGCGGCGAAATTGGCCAACAGGCCGCTCCAGGCGAGGCCGATGGCGACGCCTGCCGCAGCCAGGAGCGCGGCGAACGTCGTCGTCTCGACGCCGAAGTAGCCTAGAATCGCCACGATAAGCGCTACGTTGAGAATAACCGAGACGATGTTCCCCATATAGCGCAGCAGCGTCGGGTCGACGCGCTGCTTCTCGAAAGCGCCGGTGATCCTTCTGACGGCGAAGGCGATGAGCCAGCGCCCGACGATCAGCAGGACGATGGCGCCGACGACCATGAGGCCCGCGTGAACCAGGGTCGCAAGCGTCGTTTCCAAGATCGCGTTCGTATCCATAATCAATCCTCCTCTTTAACAGCCGAATACAGGCGGTATCCGGCGATTATCCGCTCATACGCAGAAATTACGAAAGTGCCTATTGGACCAAAGTCCAATGCCGGAAATCCAGATACCGCTTCCCGGTGGAGCTTGCAGCGCTCATAAAACACAGTATTTTAGTTATTGCGCCCGTCGCCGCCGGCGCGCCCTTCATCCGGCGAGCGCATCGAGGCCCCGAGGACTCGCTTGCAAAATTTGCTGCAAGGTCGCCGCGCCTCCGGTGCTCCCGGCACAGCGCCCGCCTGGACGCACAGCACAAAGGAAGGCGTCGGCACGGCCTACCATACCGCGAGCCGTGTCTGGTTCACGCTATCGCACGGCATCCTGAACGAGATCTACTATCCGCGGGTCGATATGCCGCAGACGCGCGATCTACAATATCTCGTGACGGACGGCGCGACTTTTCTCCACGAGGAAAAACGCGATCTGACGCACGAGATCGCGTATATCGACTGTCACGCGCCCGGATTCCGCGTCGTCTGCCGCGACCCAGAAGGGCGCTATGCCATCGTCAAAGAAATCATCGCCGATCCGCACCTGTCGTGCTTGTTGATGCACACGAGGCTGGAAGGCGACGAGGCGTTTCTCAAAAAACTGCGGCTTTACGTGCTGCTCGCGCCGCACCTCGAAGGGCGCGGCTGGGGCAATAATGCCGCGCGCGCCGAAGCCGGCGGCCGGACGATCCTCGTAGCGTTCCGCAGCTGGGTCTATCTCGCGCTGGGCGCGACGGCGCCGTTCCGACGCACGTCGTGCGGCTACGTCGGCGCGACCGACGGCTGGAGCGATCTGCACGATAATTTTCAGATGGACTGGGAATTCGACTACGCCGACAACGGCAACGTCGCGTTGACGGCGGAGATCGCGCTGCCCGACTCGCGCGAGTTCACGCTCGGCGTCGGCTTCGGCCCGGGCTTCCAGGCCGCGTCGACGACCCTGCTGCAAGGGCTGGGTGTTCACTTTGAGGAGCAGCGCCGCCGCTTTGAAGAGCAGTGGAAGAGGGTGCGGTGCCATACGCATCCGCTGGAGCGCATCGCCGGCGACGGCGGGCGGCTCTATTGCGTCAGCCACACGCTGTTGCACGCGCACGAGGACAAGAGCTTTCCAGGCGCGCTCATTGCCTCTCTAAGCATTCCGTGGGGCGAGGAGCGGAGCGACGAGGACGGCCTCGGCGGCTATCATCTGGTCTGGACGCGCGACCTCTGCCAGAGCGCCTCGGCGCTGCTGTCGACCGGCGACACCGAGACGCCGCTGCGCGCGCTTATCTATCTCGCCGCGGCGCAGCGCCCCGACGGCGGCTTCAACCAGAATTTCTGGCTCGACGGCAGGCCGCACTGGACCGGCATTCAGCTCGACGAGGTCGCGTTTCCGATCATCCTCGCGTGGCGTTTGAAGGAACTGGATGCGCTGCAGGAGTTCGATCCGACGCCGATGGTGCTGAAAGCCGCGCGCTTTCTGATCGGCCACCCGCCCGCGACCCAGCAGGAGCGCTGGGAGGAGAACAGCGGCTACTCGCCGTCGACGCTCGCGGCGCACATCGCCGGGCTCGTGTGCGCGGCGGATTTCGCGCGGCTGAGCGGCGACGAACCGAGCGCGCGGTTCATCGAGGACTACGCCGATTTCCTCGAGGCGCGCGTCGAACGCTGGACGGTGACGACGGAAGGTACCGTCGCGCCGGGAATCCAGCGCCATTACATCCGCATCAACCCGGTCGATCCGAACAACCCGCGTCCGGTCGAAGATCCTAACGTCGGCATCGTCACGATCCGCAACCGCCCACCGGACGTGCCGTCCGATTTCCCGGCGCGCGACATCGTCGATGCGGGTTTCCTGGAGCTTGTCCGCTACGGCATCCGCCGCCCGCGCGACCCGCTGATCGAGGATTCGCTCCGCGTCGTCGATGCGGTGCTCAAGGTCGATACCCCGTTCGGCCCGTGCTGGCGGCGCTACAATCACGACGGCTTCGGCCAGCGCGACGACGGACGCGGCTTCAACGGCTGGGGCGTGGGCCGCGCGTGGCCGCTACTCGCCGGCGAGCGCGCGCACTACGAGCTGGCGGCGGGCAGACCGACGGCGCACCTGATCCGCGCGATCGAGGGCTTCGCCACCAAAGGCGGCATGCTGCCGGAGCAGATCTGGGATCGTTCCGATCTGCCCGAGCGCGAGCTCTATTTCGGCAGGGCGACCGGCGCGGCGATGCCGCTCATGTGGGCGCATTCCGAGTACATGAAGCTTCTGCGCTCGGCGTATGAAGAGGAAGTCTTCGACCGCATCTCTATCGTGGAGCGGCGCTACTCGAACGGCGCGCGCCGATCTGGTCTGGAGATTTGGAAGCTGAACCGCCGGCCGTCGCGCGTGGTCGCGGGGGCCACGCTCCGCGTCCA
>DATFWH010000283.1:0-20703 GCA_035259465.1 Binatia bacterium | reverse complement strand
CTCTTGAGCGCCTTCGATCGCGATCTGGCGTTCCTGCTGAAAGGCGGCAATACGCTATGGGATGTCGTGCTGTATTTACTTGCCGGCCTCAGCATCGCCGTCGGCGTCATCATGGCCGGGCCGCTGTTGATCTTCGGCTTTTTGGTGCTTCCGCCGTTGGCGGCGAAGCCGCTCGTCAAAGGCATGACCGCTTTTTTGTGGCTCGCGTCGCTGCTCGGGCTGCTGATGGCGTTCCTCGGTTTTTATCTCTCTGTCAAGCTCGACACGCCGCTCGGACCGACGGACGTCGCCGTCGGCTGCGCCATGCTGTTTATCGCGAACTTTGCGCGCGCGCTTCCGTTGCGATCGGCGGCCGCAGCCCTGATGGCACTAATCGCTGCGCTGTTCGTCGGATGCGGTACGGCGCAGGCGCCCGCGCCGTTCCCGGCCGCAACCGGAAACGAGCCGCTGTGGCTCGCGCGGCCAAACAACGACACGAATCTCAATCTCGCTCTGCCGGAGAACAACCCGCTGCGCTCGCTGGCGGAGATGGCGGGGAAGATTCCCAACGAATCGCGTCAAACCGTGATGGACTTGCTGCGGGACGAGCTTCAAGACGAGCTCAAGCGGCGCGGCCTCAGAGTCTCGCGTCCCGAGGAATCCGATAAGCGCCTCGCGAATCTTCCGTTCGCCGCCGCAACCGCCGCCGGTAACGCGCGTCAGGGAAAGCTTTCGGGGCTTCTCTTGTTGACGGACATTCTCCGCTGGAACGTCGATTCCAGGCAATTCATCAGCGTGGTCGCGGATTTTAAACTAATCCGCATCTCCGACGGCGCGACGCTCTGGCAGCGCCGCTATCAGCGCGCCGTGCCGACGCCGAGCGCGACCAATATCGGCCAAGCCTCTTCCGATGCGGCGAGGATTATCGTGCGCGACCTCTTCGAGCCCGCCGGCGGCTGATGCCGTCCTCATTGCGGCGCGAAATCGATTGCTGTTACACTGCTCGCATGCGCCGCGGTTTTCTCGCGCCCGCAACCGCCTTGCTCGCCGTCGCCTTTTGCGGCCTCGTGTCGTGCAGCTGGCGCTCGGTTTCCAAAGCGATGCCCTGGAGCGGCACGCCCAAGGTCGCGCTGGTGCTCACCGGCGGCGTCGCGCGCGGCTTCGCGCACGTCGGCGTCATCCGCGTCCTCGAGCGGCAGAAAATTCCCATCGACATCATCGTGGGCGCGGATACCGGCAGCCTGATCGGCGCGATCTACGCCGACCGCAAAAGCGCCTCGGAATTGGAGCGCATCGCGCTCGCGCTCGAAGAGGGCGATATTTTCGACTACAGCTTCATCAATCCGACGCAGGGATTCGCGCGCGGCGAGCGTCTGGAGGACTTCCTGGTCCAGAGGCTCACAGCGCGCGACATCGAGCGGCTGAGAATGCCCTTCGCCGCCGTCGCGACGGATCTTGCGACCGGCGCGTCGGTGGCGCTCACTTCCGGCTCGCTCGCTCGCGCGGTCCACGCCTCCATCGCGATTCCGGGAATCTTCGCTCCGGTCGCGCACGAGGGGAAGCTCTTGACCGACGGCAGCGTGCTCGACAACGTGCCGATCGGAGTAGCGCGGAAGCTCGGCGCGGATGTCGTGATCGCCGTCGATCTCACCGACGGCATGCCAGCCGCCCAGTCGAAGAATACTTTCGAGACGCTGCTGCAGGGCCTTTTTCTCGCGACGCGCCAGTCCTCTGCGCTGGAGTTGCGCCAGGCCGACTTCGTGATCCGTCCGAAGCTCGGGAGCGCCGGGCTGATGGATTTCACGCGCAAGAAAGAGCTCGTCGCGCTCGGCATGACCGCGACGGAAGAAGCACTGCCGGCGATCCGCAATAAAATCGGAATGAAGTGACGATACGCGCCACTAAGCCTTGGCGCTTTGCTCTTTGACCTCGGCGGACTTCTTGTTCGACGCCTCGAGTTTTACCTTCACGATGCGACGTCCTTCCATGTCGACGATGGTCAGACGGTAGCCGTTGTGCTCGACGACTTCCCCGCCGCGCGGGATGCGCTTGAGCTTGGCGAGGACGAATCCGGCCAGCGTCAGATACTCGGGCGACTCCTCGAACGGCAGGTTGTAGTCGGTCTTTAAATCCTTCAGCTGCGCGGAGCCTTGGATCACGAGCGAGCCGTCGGGCAGGCGCTCGACCGGGCCGCGCTCCTCGCGATCGTACTCGTCGCGGATCTCGCCGACGATCTCTTCCAAAAGATCCTCCAGCGTGACCAATCCTTCGATCTCGCCGAACTCGTTCACCACGAGCGCGATCGCGATGCGGCGGCGCTGGAGATCCTTCAACAGCTGGCTGATCGGCAGCGAGCTCGGCACGAAGAAGGGCGGGTGGAGGTGCTCGCGGACGCGGAAAATCGCCTTTTCCTCGATCGCGCGCAGCAGGTCCTTGTAATAGAGAACGCCGACGACGCGGTCGAGCTCGCCTTCGTAAACCGGGATGCGCGAGAAGCCGCTTTCGACGAAGCTCTTCAGCACTTCTTCGGAAGTGGCGTTGACCTCCAGGGCGTGAATCTCCGTGCGCGGGATCATGACCGCCTTCACCGGCGTGTCGACGAACTCAAAGACGCTGTGAATCAGTTCCTTTTCCGTCTCGTTGAAGATGCCTTTGGCCGCGCCTTCGCGGATCAGCGATTTCACCTCTTCTTCGGAGACGAAGGTGGCGTCGCCGGCGCCTTTGCCGCCGAAGAGCCTGAGCACCGTGTTGCTCGATGCCGTCAAAATTCCGACGAAGAACGAGGTCAAGCGCGAGAAAAATTCTATCGGCCGCGCGACGACGAGGGCGATCTGCTCGGAGTAGCGGAGCGCGAGCGACTTCGGCACGAGCTCGCCCAGGATGAGCGAGAAGTAGGCGATCGGCGCGCTCACGCACAGGATGGCGATCGATTCCGCCCACTGCTGCACGGGCGGAAAAGGCACATCGGCGATCACAGGCTTCAGGTATTCGATGGCGACGGCGCCGCCGATGGCGGACGCGAGCGTGGCCATGATCGTGACGCCGATCTGCACGGTTGCGAGAAAACGGTCGGGATCGTCTTTTAGGCGCGCCACGGCGGCGGCCGAGCGCATGCCCTTTTCCAGCAGGGTCTGGATGCGCGTCTTGCGCGTGGCGATGATCGCGATCTCGGAGGCGGAGAAAAATGCGGTGATCAATATGAAGACGAAAATCAGCGCGATCTCGAACCACAAGCTGTCGAGAGACATAGAATAAGCCCCCTTAGGGTCCCGGGACGGGTCTCGAAACAACGATCATACCGGTTTTTCGCCCATCCGACAAAGGCTTGGAGAGCGGCGGATCTTTGGAGTAGGATGGCGCCGAGGACCTCCGTGGCGAACAATCTTCGCGAAAAATCTCTGCTGCAAGGCACGATTACCCGCATCACCTACCAGGACGCCGAGGCGCCCTACACGGTGGCGCGCCTGGAAGTCGACGACGTCGAGGAAATCACGGTCGTCGGCGGCATCTTCCCCGTGAGCGAGGGCGAGGAGATCAAGGTGGGCGGCAGCTGGAAAGTCCATCCGCGCTACGGCCTCCAGTTTCAGGCCGAGCACTGGGAAAAGATCGAGCCGGCGACGCTCGCGGGAATCGAGAAATATCTGGGCTCCGGCCTCATCAAGGGCATCGGCCCGAGCTACGCGAAGCGCCTCGTCGCGGCCTTCGGCCTGAATACGCTAAAAGTCCTCACCGACGAGCCCAGCAAGGTCATGAAAGTATCCGGTATCGGCCGCATCCGCGCCGCGCGGATTCTCCGCGCCTGGCGCGAGCAGCGCGGCATGCAGGACGTCATGGTCTTTCTCCAGGGCCACGGCGTCGGCAGCTCGCTCGCGCTCAAGATCTACCGCGCCTTCGGCGCCGAGACCGTCGCGCGCGTCAAGGAAAATCCGTATTGTCTCGCCGAGGAGATTTACGGCGTCGGCTTTATTCTAGCCGACCGCATCGCGTCGACGCTCGGCATCAGCGGCGATTTCCCGCTGCGCGTTCAAGCCGGGCTCATGCACGTGCTGAAGAAATTCGCCGACGACGGCCACTGCTTCGTTCCGCTAAAAAGTTTGAAGGCGAACGCCGCCGCGCTGCTCCAGGTCGACGAGGACGTCGCCGAGCACGCGGTCGGAAAGCTCGCCTTTCAGGGAAAGCTCGTCGTCGACGAGCGCGGCGACGACGAAGACAAGCGCGTCTACCCGCGCGAGCTCTACGAGGCGGAGCGGCGCGCCGCCGCGCACATCCAGCGACTCCTCGCCAGCCCGTCGGGCATAAAAGGCCTGAAGGCATTCAACCTTACAAGCCTTCAGCGCTTCGAGTCCGCATCCGTTCTCCTCGAGCCCGAGCAGCGCGACGCGATCACCCACGCGCTCAGCCAAAAAATGCTCGTGATCACGGGCGGGCCGGGGACCGGGAAAACGACGCTCCTCATCGCATTGTTAAAAATTCTCAAGCGCGCGGAAGTTTCCTTCGCGCTCGCGGCGCCGACCGGCCGCGCGGCCAAGCGCATGGCCGAGCTCTCCGGCGAGGAGGCGCGGACGATCCACCGGCTGCTCGAATACAATCCGCACGAGGGCGGCTTTCAGCGCGATGAGGGCGACCCGATCCAAGCCTCCGTGATCGTCGTCGACGAAGCGTCGATGCTCGACCTGCCGCTGTTCGATCATCTGCTGACGGCGGTCGCGCCGGAGAGCCATCTCGTGCTTGTCGGCGACGTGGACCAGCTGCCGTCCGTCGGACCCGGCAGCGTGCTGCGCGATCTCATCGACTCGAAGGCGGTGCCGGTCGTCGTGCTCAAGCGCATTTTTCGCCAGGCCGGCGAGAGCCTTATCGTTCAGAACGCCCACCGCATCCTGCGCGGCGAGCAGCTGACGCTCGACGCCGACGCCGACCGGCGGGATTTCGTTTTCATCGCGCGCGAGCGCGAAGAGGACGCGCTCGGCGTCATTCAAGAGCTCGTGAAAGAGCGCATCCCGCGCCGCCTCGGCGTCGACGGCGCGCAGGACATCCAGCTCCTGAGCCCGATGCACCGCGGGCTCCTCGGCACGGTGAATCTCAACCGCGAGCTGCAGCGACTGCTGAATCCCGCCGGCTTGAGCATCGAGCGCGGCGGCACGACATTCCGGCTGAACGACCGCGTGATGCAGCTCAGAAACAATTACGACAAAGGCATCTTCAACGGCGACCTGGGCAAGATCGCCGCCGTGAATATCGAAGAGGGCGAGCTCACGGTCGATTTCGACGGCAAGCGAATTCCCTACGGAGCCGACGATCTCGACGAGATCGGCCTCGCCTACGCGATCTCGGTGCACAAGAGCCAGGGCAGCGAATACCCGGTCGTCGTCATTCCGCTCCACACGGCGCACTTCCCCATGCTGCACCGCAGCATCCTTTATACCGCCGTCACGCGCGGCCGCGAGCTCGTCGTGCTCGTCGGCAGCAAGCGCGCCGTCGCGATGGCGATCAGAAATATCCGGATCGAGAAAAGATTTACGGGACTGAAGGAGAAGCTCGCGGCGAAAACCGCATGACTTTATGCGCAAACCCTGCCGAGTTCCGCGATCGGTTGTTTTAAACCCAGCCGCCGCAAGCACGCCCAGAGCGTCGCCTGGTTGCTCGTGACGACGGGTTTGCCGAGCTTTTGCTCGGTCGCGGCGATCGCTTCGATCATCATCGTGTTCGTGCAGCTCAAGAGATAGCCGTCGGCGTCGTCGCGGCGGTTTTCCCACGCGAGGTCGCACCAACGCTCCGGCGCGACGGCGATGTAGTCGTCGCTCGCGGACAGGCCGTGGGCGAAATCGTGCAGTACGTCGAATCCCGCTGATTTCAGATACGCGATCTCTTCCTCGTTCGTCGTCTTGACGTAGGGACTCAAGAGAACGAGCTTCTGGATTCCCAAATACCGCAGCGCCTCGACGATCGCCTGGCCGGTCGTGATCGCCGCGCAGCCGGAAGCTTCTGCGATCGTATCGACGACGGCTTTTTCGCCGTCGAGGCCCGCTTCCATCGAGCTCGCCGTGCAGTGAAACACGATGACGCCGGGCTTCGCGTCGCCGAGCGCCGCCGCCGCTTCCTTGATGACGGGCTTCAATTCCGAAAGCGGGCGGCGCCATTTACCGGTCATGCGCAAGCGCGTGACGTGAATGCCGACGCCGGCCGGCGCGTAGCGGTGAAACTGCGGCTCGGTGAGCCGGTTGCTCGATGGGATGATCAGGCCGATACGCGCGTTCATTTTATTATGCCGCCTTGGCGACCGCGGGCTCCATGGAAAGGGCGCGGTTTCGCCGGACGATCATCAGCGCCAACGCCAGCCACGCGAGCGTCATCACGATGTTGACGCGCGCGAAATCGCCGGCATCGAGCGCCAGGCGCGCTCCGGCGAATACGAGGACCGCGGCCAGCACGTCGCCCGCGCGGACGAAAAACGTGTCGATCGCGGCCTTCGCCTTGTATTTCGCCTCGCGGCTGGTGGGGAGAAAAAGCGTCTGATGCGTCGTGTTCTGCAGCGAATAGTTGGTAGAGTTCTCGGCGATCTTCGCGAAGCGGATGTAGCTCAGCGCCGGCAGCGCCGCGATCAGCGAATATCCGCCGAGCGCGATCAGCGGCAGGCAGAAGAGCGCGGCGGCGCCGAGATATTTGAGAATGCGCGACACGAGCAGCAATTGGATCGCGGCGGCGAGCAGGCTCACCCAGAAATAAAAATTGCCATAGAAATGGCCGATGAATTCCTGGCGTATTTTATTGGTTTCGCGCTCAGAAAGAGGATCGACGCGCCCGGCAGCGGCCTGCGTCTGCGTTTCGGTCGTTTTCTGCACCGCTTCCTGCGTGACGATTTTTCCGAGAATATATTCGCCGGTCGTGTTGACGAGATTGAGCATGACGACCAGCAGCGCGATGAGCGTGAGATAAGGCGTGTGCGTCACGAGGTTGAAGCCGCCGTGCTTGCCGAGCGGCTCGTCCGCATGCTCGTTTTTCGCGCCGGCGTGCCGGCCGGTCTTCGCGCGGCGGTTCACCAGAATCGAGAGTCCGATGCAGAGGCAGAGAATCACGGACGCGAGGGGCAATAGCTGAAAAACGCCGATCGGCCGCATGAGCCAGGCCGCGATCTTCGGACCGAAGACCGCGCCGAGCGAGCCGCCGAACGCGACGATGCCGAAGAGCCGCCGTCCCTGCTCCTGATCGTAGAGGTCGTTGGCGAAGGCCCAGAACTGCGCGACGAGAAAAATGTTGAAGACGCCGACCCAGAGATAGAACGGGATCGCGATCGGCGCGCCCTCGCGCGCGAGCGCGTAAAAAACGAGCAGGTTCGAGATGAAAAACAGCGTGACCCATGCGATCAGCCGGATGCGGTTCATTTTGGTCGCGAGATATCCGTACGCCGGGACGGCGAGAAACAAGAGCAGCGCCTGGCCGGCGGAGGCGTAGGTCTTCACCTCGGCGCCGCCGCCGGTAAGGATCAGCGGCTCGCGCACGGTCTTGATGATGAGATACGCCGTGAGAAGAAAAAAAAGATTCAGCATCAGCAGCAGCGCAGTCCACGCCTCGCCCGCGCGCACGTCGGCGAACAGGCTGAAAAAGCGGTCGAGCGCGGACTTGCGCTGTGCCATGAGCTATTCGGGCTTCAAGTTGTAGAAGCGCCGGCCGTTCTTGTAGAGCACCGCCGCCTTGTCGTCGGCGGTGAGCTCGGGATTTTCCATCACCTCTTCGAGCTCGTGCTTGCAGAATTCGTTGTTCACCTCGTGGGGAAAATCCGACGAGTAGATGAACGGCGAATTGCCCACGCGCTTGATCGCGTGCCCGAGGTCGGGCTCGCTGCCCTCGCAGCCGACGAAAATCCTGCCGGCGTTGATGTGGCGGATGACGTAGTCGCTCACGCGCTCGCCTTTTTGAAGCCGCAGAAACTCGCCGCGCGGGTCGTGCTGGATGTGCGTCTCGAAGGAGCGGTCGAAGCGCTCCAGGCAGAGCAGCAGCCAGGCGACGCCGCCTTCCATGAAGCCGATCTTCACGTTCGGGTATTTGTCGAAGACGCCGTTGAAGACGATGCCGGCGAAGCTGATCATCAGGCCGAACGGATGTCCCAGCGCATGCACGGGCGCGTAGGGATTCAGGTCGTCCATGCCGAGGTTCTCGTGCGCGCCGCCGTGGATGCCGACCGCGCAGCGGAGCCGGTCCGCCTCGGCGTAGATCGGCCAGTAAAGCTTGTGGCCCAGGTTGAATTGAAATCCGGTCGAGGGCAGCATGACGCCGCACAGCCCCAGCTCTTTCACGCAGCGCCTGAGCTCCTCGACGGCGGCGTCCGGCTCCTGCAGCGGGATCAGGCCCATACCCTGGAACCGCGGGCTGCGCTTGATGTATTCGCGCGCGAGCCAGTCGTTGTAGGCGCGCGCGAGATCGATCGCCCAGTCGCGGCTCACGATCTTCCCGTAAGCCAGGCCGCGAGTGGTGTAGAGCACGGTCGCCTGGATGCCGACGTCTTCCAAAAACTCCATCCAGCCGTCCGGCCCGACGTTCCGGAACGAGCCGGGCGGCAGATCGTGCAGGTTGGAAGAGTGGAGATGGTCGAGCGCCGGAAAGGGATCGAAGACGCGGTTGGTGCCGATTTTCTTCCGGTAG
Organism: Binatia bacterium; assembly: GCA_035259465.1. Taxonomy (GTDB): domain Bacteria; phylum Desulfobacterota; class Binatia; order UBA9968; family UBA9968; genus JAJPJQ01. Next base: position 12,087 of record DATFWH010000283.1, on the reverse strand, counting down.
CGCTCGGGCATCAGGCTCGCGATCGCGTCCAGATCCTCCACGACATGTCCGTCGCCGTCGACGATCACCGGTGCGTTGGTCGGCATGTTCATACCTCCTCGAGAAACGGCTATCCTTATACGCAGACTATTAACTGTCGTGCTGTTCCGTCAAGCCCGCCGTCCTTCGGCGCGAGCGGAACAAAGCCCAGAATCCCGCCGCGCCGATTGCCAGCAGCGGCGCGCCGAGCCAGAAGCGTTGCCGCTCCCGCGCCTGGTCGCGCAGATGATTGAGCGCCATCTGCTCTCCCGCCGTCATTTCGCTGCGGCCGGCGAGGTATTGCCGCAGCCGCTCCTGCATGTCGTCGGACATTTCGACTCTTCCCCAGCGAGCGTCTTCTTGCTTCGCCCTGAGGTCTCTCATCTCCGCGAGACCGCGCTGGACGGATTCATATTCCTCTTTATAGCTTTCGCGCTCATCGGCGTCGAGAAAAGCCAGGCGCACCGAGGGCGCCGCGGCTTCGAGCCAGTTGAGCCAGTGGTGGTCCATGTGCGGAAAAACCAGCAGCGACAGCCCCGCCGCCGCTAGCAGGGCCGACGCGGTCATCGCCGCGCCCGAGAGGCCTCTCGGTCCTTGCGACCGGACTGTTCGAACGAAGGACTTCGCGCCGAGCGCCGCCGCCGCAAGAGCGGCCGCCAAGCCGAAGGTCGTCACCACCGCAGCCCCCGTGGGCAGGTCCCACGCGGCAGAGGCAATCAAGCCTAAGACACTCACGGCGAAGCCGAGAGCCCAGCCGATCAGCAGCCGCCCGCTAACCGAGTTCGTCAACAGGGCGGCGACCGTCGCAGGGACGATAAGATACGAGAAGACGAGCAAAACGCCGGCGATGCGCACAGAGCTCGTAACGACCAGGCCGAACGAGGCATAGAAAAGAAAATCCCACCAGCCGACGCGCCGCGATTCTTCCGCCGCCTCGGGAGCGAATGAAATCTCCAGCAGCGGCCGGCGAAAAATCCAATGCAGCGCGCCGACGGCGCCGTATAAGAGCGCGAGCGCGCCGACCTCCCGCAGCGTGACCGTCAGGATGCTGCCGACGAGGAGCTGCTTGATATACTCGGCGCCCTGCGGCGCGCGGTCCACGACGAGAACGGCGATCGCCGCCGAGACGGCGTAGACGATGCCGATGACCGCCTCTTGGGGAATCGGCGCGCGCCGCGCGCGGCTCACGGCGAAAAAGAGCGCTCCGCCTACCGTGAACGCGAGCGCGTACCAGTAAGCGGCGTCGCTCTGGATCGTGTGGCCGGCCAAAAGCGCGACGGTGATGCCGAGGGCCGCCACCTGTGCCAGCGCGAGATCGACGAAGATGATCCCGCGGGCGAGGACGTGGAGGCCGAGATAGACGTGGATGCCGGCGAGAACGAGACAGGCGAGAAATGGAATCCACAAAAATTCGAGCGTTGAGAGCATGTCCGGTCAATGGCGTGCCGCGGCTGTGAAACGTTTGATATCCACGTCGAAGAGGCTCAAGTAATCGCGCGCCTCCGGATCGCCTCCGACTGAAGAGATCAGCGTGACGGCGCGGGCGCCGCCGCGCTCGGCGACCTGATTCACGACGGAGAAGTTCGCGTAGGGCTCGGCGACAACGATTTTGACCGCGGCTTCGCGCATGCGCCGCGTCAGCTCCGCCAAGTACGATGCCGACGGCGGCACGCCCGGCGTCGGCTCGATGCTCGCCACGATGTCGAGTCCGAAACGCCGGGCGAAGTAGGGCCAGGTTTCATGCGTCACGACGATCTTCGCGCCGCGATACGGCTCCATTGCCCGCAGCCAGTCTTTGAGGCGCATCTCCAGCCCGCCGGTGAAGCGCTTCCGGTTGGCCTCGAAATAGGCGCTGTCGGCGGAGTCGAGGCGCGCCAGCGCTTCGAGGATCGCCGCTGTGATCGGCCGCGCGTTTTCAGGATCGAGCCAGTAGTGCGTGTTGCCGAAGCCGTGGAGATGAGTGGCCTTGTCCGATCTCAGCCGCGGTGTTTCCGCCTGGAGCAACTCGATGCCGTGCGAGGCGTCGAGATTATTCGGGCTACCCGCCGCGAAACGCGCGTCGCCGACGGCCGCTAGCGCCCGCCCGAGCCAGGGTTCGTGGTCGAGGCCGATGCGAACCAGCAGGGCCGCGCTTTTTATGCGAGCGAGCTGGGCGGGCTTCACCTCCACCGCGTGCGGATCGCCGAGAGGCGGCGCCAAGCTTTCGACTTTAACTTTTTCGCCGCCTACCGCCTCGACCAGACTCTTCAAGTCGGTCGAGGTCGCGACGACAGAAAGTGGCGCGCCCCAGGCCGCGGCACTCCATAAAAACAGTAGTGCCAGCGCGCGCAGCACCGCTATTTCTTTTTCACGAATATCGATTTCGGGACCATGCAATGGACACCTTTGCGCACGTCCACGACTTGGCTCACGCGGCAATCGGCCGCCATCGACGTCAACGAGTAGGCTTCGTACCGGTCCATGGGAACCATCTTTTGGCTCGCCAGGAAATCCACCGTCTCTTTGGCCGCGTTGACGAACGCTTTGTTGAGATCTTCATCGAGGCCGATCATGATCCAGTGCGTCTTGGTCTCGATCCTGGGCCATTCGAGCTTCATGTCCTTGTGCACGATCGGCTGTATTTGGAATTCATTGAAGGCGCACTCGAGTCCCGTCAGGTTCACTTCACCGTTTCCTTGCCGGCAGTGCGCGTCGCCGACCCAGATGAGACCGCCCTTGAGGAATACGGGAACGTAGAGAGTCGTCCCTTCCTGCAGCTCGTTGATGTCCATATTCGAGCCGTTCTTCCATGGCCTGAGCGTCGAGACCGGCGCCATCGGCTCTTTCGCGCCGCCTTTGCGCGGCGAAGGATCGTTGGGATCGATGCCGACGGCCAGGATGCCGGGAAACGGTTTTAGATCGAGCGTGACTCCCGGCTTGAACTCGGCCTGGCGGCTTTTCCAATCGAGATTGAAATATCTGACGAAGCCTTCCGGGAAATCGGACTGCAGCGCGCCGACCGTGGGAAATTCCTTGCCGGGCAGATTGAAGTTGAAGCCGAACGGCTTCGGCGTGATCTTTAAGATGCGGATTTCCATGACGTCGCCGGGCTCCGCGCCGTTGACGTAGATCGGTCCGGTAACCGAATGGGGGCCACCCCCGGGATTCGCCTTGCGCAACGCGATGATCTCTTCCATCGAAACGCCCGGCTGAATCTTGTTGTGCGAGTGCATCATCGTCTCGATCGAGACGATATCGCCGGAATCGACGGTGAGCTTGGGCGACTCGTTGGGGTCGAGCCATCCCCACTGCGTGGTCTCCAGCGTGGCCGCGAGCTTGTGGCGCTTGGGCTCAGGTTTCTTCGCCTCCGCCGCATAGAGCGTCCCGGCGCAGAAAAACAATCCAGCGAGCGCGGCTGCCAGCGCGCTCCCGATTTTCTTTCTCATCGACCTCGTCATGAGTTTTCTCCTTTCGTGGTTGTAAAACTCATTTTCCGGACGGCAATAAAGAAAAGTCGAGAAATTTCTGCGGATCGACATCGGCGGCGATCGGCCGCTCCTGCCTGAGAATTTCCAAATAGCCGCGCGCGACCTTCACGTCCATGCGGCCGTCTTTCGTCAGCAGGCTCGTCAGCGTCTCGTACGTGCGGCCGGCCTCGGCCTGCGTGACCTTGAACTTGTCCGCGAGCATGCGCACGGATTCGTCCCGGTTGGCGCGCACCCAGGCCGCGCCTTCGAGCAGGACGGCGATGGTCTTCTGCACCAGCTCGCGGCGCGTTTTCATCTCCGCCTGCGACGTGACCAGGCCCACGTAAGGCACGTCGGCCAGGTCGCCGAGGAATTGGAATTTTTTGAATCCCAAAGTCACCGCCTTGTCGTCGAACGGCGGCGTCAGCACGGCGCCCGCGACCTGGTGGCTCGTCAGGGCGGCGAAGCTCGACGCGGTTCCGCCGGTCGAGATGAGCGCGACGTCCTTTTCCGGAATCTCCCATTTTTTCAGCGCGGCGAGAAGATAGTAGTGCGGCGAATTGCGAATGCCCGAGATCGCCACGTTTTTGCCGACGAGGTCGTGCGGCTTCGCGATCTCTTTGCCGGTGACGAGGATCCACGGGCTACCGGTGTAGAGATTGAGAACGATGACGAGCGGGAGGCCGCTGACGGCGGCGGATATGCCGGTCGACGGAGAGGTAAAGAAGTCGATGTTCCCGTTGATCACCGCCTGCGGCATGATGCCGGTGCGCATCTGGATGTATTCGGCTTCGAGGCCGGCTTTCTTGAGCAGACCCTTCTCCTGCGCGACGTAAAACGGCATGTACGAGAACGCGAGCGAGGGAAACGCGATGCGGATTTTTGCCGCCGAGTCGGCGGACCATGCGGCGCCCGCCGCGAGCAGGATGAAAGCAACGATCGCGGGAACGCTCCTCGCGTTCATCCCGTGGCCCGCTTTCCGTTCGCCCAGCTTTCGCGCGCGATATTCAGCGCGCGCGGCCGCGGCAGGTCTTTCAGCGTGAAGAAGTCGACGGCGTTCTGATACAGAACGCGTTTCCGCTGCTCGTCGTTCAAGTCGCGCGCGTCGACGACATCTTTGACCGAGTAGGGGAAATGGCAGTCCCAATGACAATAGTCCGACGCGTAAAGCACGGAGCCCGGTCCCGCGGCTTCGAGCACGCGGTCGAGGCCGGTCTCCTCCGATTCGCAGGAAACGACCAGCTGATCGCTCTTGATGATCTCGCTCGGGCGGCGCTTGAGCGCCGGCATCTGCGGCGCAAGCTTCTCGACGTGCTCGTCCAGCCGCTCCATCCAGTAAGGCAGCCAGCCGGCGCCGCCTTCCATATATGCGACCTTGAGGCGCGGAAAGCGGTCGAAGACGCCTTCGCCGATCATATGCATCATCGCGATCATGAGCTCGAAGGGAAAAGCCGTCATGTGGACGTACGTGTATTTCGTAAACCGGCGGCTCCCCGCGCCCATGACGCCCGAGACGCCGGGCACGCCGTCGTGGCCGGTCTGCGGATGGACGCTGAGCGTCATGCCGATCTTTTCGGCCGCGTCATAGATCGGAAAGAACATCTCGTCGCCCATGTTGCGGCCGTATACGTTGGTCGGCAGCATCGCCGAGACGGCGCCCTTGTCGGCGAGGAATTCGAGCTCTTTGACGGCCGCCTCCGGCAGCTGGCAGGGAATCAATCCCACCGCTTTGAGGCGCGCCGGGTCGGCGGCGCAGTATTCCAGCAGCCACTCGTTGACCGCGCGGCAGAGCGCCGCGGCGAACTCGCCGTTCATGAGTCCGTTGACCGTGAGTGCGACCTGCGTTCCGAACAAGATCGCAACGTCGATGCCCTCGAGGTCCATGTCGTCGAGGCGGGGCTTGGCGTTCGTCATTCCGGGCCGCGTCTTCCGCGCTTTGTCCGTCATGGGCCCGGTGACGCCCGGTCCGGGGCCTTCGGCGGTCGGCCAGATGCGCCCTTCGAGGAGCATGCGCATGTGGCCCTTGTTGTCGCGCAGGCGCACCGGCGCCTGCGCGCGCCATTTCTCCGGCAGGTAGGGCTTCAGATCGACGTCGCCCTCGTTGACGTGGCCGTCGGCGTCGATCACCAAAGTCGCATCGAGATTTGTCGCCATAGCGTCCCCCGTTAGGTGGAACATAGTCGCTCTTTGGGGGCGTGTCAAAGCAACGCAAGTAGTTGATCTAAACGGACTTATCGGCTATGCAGGCATTGGTGGCCAATAGTTTTTCGAATGACATTCGCGACGGCAAAACGCCGTCGCGCGCGGAGGCGTTGCGTCTGACCGACGCGCGCGGCGATGAGCTGGAAGAGCTGCTGGAAACGGCGGCGGCGCTGCGCGACCGCCATAAAGGTAGAACGATCACGTTCTCGCCCAAGATTTTCATCCCGCTCACAAACCTCTGCCGCGATTTCTGCGGCTACTGCACGTTCCGCAAAGCGCCGGACGAAGCCGGCGCGAAGACGATGTCGATCGACGAAGTTCTCGCGGTCGCGCGGCGCGGAAAACTTCTCGGCTGCACCGAAGCGCTCTTCAGCCTCGGCGACAAGCCGGAGGCGATCTATCCCGAGATGAAGGTGTTTCTCGCGAAGCTCGGACTCAAGCGCACGCTCGACTATCTTTACGATGCCTGCAAGGCGGCGCTGGAGCAGATTGGAATTCTGCCGCACGCGAATCCCGGCATCATGGGAAGCGGCGATTTGAAGCGGCTGAAAGAGGTCAACCCGAGCATGGGTCTCATGCTCGAGAGCGCGAGCGGGCGGCTCACGCTGCCGGGCGGCGCGCACGACAACGCGCCGGACAAAAAACCGTCCCTCAGGCTGCGGACGATCGCGGAGGCGGGAAAGCTCCGCATCCCGTTCACCACCGGCATTTTGATCGGCATCGGCGAGACCTGGGAAGAGCGGATCGACTCGCTCTTCGCCATCCGCGAGCTCGACGAGCGTTACGGCCACATCCAGGAAGTCATCGTGCAGAATTTCCGCCCCAAGCCGGAAATTCCGATGCGCGACCGGCCCGAGCCCGCGCGCGACGACATGCTGAAAACGATCGCGCTCGCGCGCCTCGTTCTCGGCGGTGCGATGAATATTCAGGCGCCGCCTAACCTCACGCCCGATGCGTATCCGATATATCTCCGCGCCGGCATCAACGATTGGGGCGGCGTCTCGCCGCTGACGCCGAACTTCATCAACCCCGAGGCGCCGTGGCCGGCGCTGATCGAATTGGAGAAGCGCACGCGCGAAGCGGGATACGCGCTGCGCGCGCGGCTTCCTATTTATCCCGAATTCATCACCGATGAATTCCTGCCCGCGGCGCTGCGACCGCACGTCGGAGATCTCGCGGGCGCCGACGGCTTCGTCGACGCGGCAATCGAGAGAAGAATGCTGCCGCGCGCCGAGCGCGTTTTCGGGAGCGTGCCGCGGTGAAGCTCGCGATTCTCACGGGTGGCACGGGCGGCGCGAAGCTGGTCGAAGGCTTGTCGCAAGAAGCCGCTCCGGATGATCTGGCGATAATTTGCAACACCGGCGACGATGTCGTCTTACACGGGCTCCACATCTCGCCCGATCTGGATACGATCGCGTACACGCTCGCCGGGATCATCGACAGGGAAAAAGGCTGGGGCGTGAGCGGAGACACATTTTCGGCGCTCGAATGGCTCGGTAAGCACGGCGAGGAAACCTGGTTCAAGCTCGGCGACCGCGACCTCGCGCGCCACATCGCGCGCACGCGCATGCTGCGCGAGGGCGCGACGCTCACGGAGGCGACGGAGCGGCTTTCCGTCGCGCTCGGAATCTTGCCTAAGCTGCTGCCGATGTCAGACGACCGCGTGGAGACGCGCGTGCAAACGCCCCAGGGAGAAATTTCCTTCCAGGAATATTTCGTGAAACACCGCTGGGCCGTCGACGTAAGCGGCGTCGTCTACAAAGATGCAGATCAAAGCTGCGCGGCGCCCGGCGTTATCGAGGCGATCCGCGCGGGCGCCGCGGTGATTCTCTGTCCGAGCAATCCGGTCACGAGCATCGGGCCGATCCTCGCCGTACCGGGAATTCGCAAAGCTTTGAAAGAGACGCGCAAGCCGGTGATCGCGGTGAGCCCGATCATCGCCGGCGCGCCGGTCGCCGGACCGACCGACAAGCTCATGACAGCCGTCGGTCTCGAGGCGTCGGTTTTCGGCGTGGCGAAAAACTACGCCGACTTCCTGGATGTGCTCGTGCTCGCGCCCGAGGACCGCAACTGGCGCACGCGCATCGAGGCGCTCGGCGTCCAGACCGTCGAGACGGCGATCCATATGAACGATCTCGAAGACAAGCGAAAGCTCGCGCGCGAGCTTCTGGCCCTGCTGTGAAAATCGCGGCTCTGATACCTGCGAAAGGGTTCGCCAATGCGAAGCAGCGCCTCTCGGCGTGGCTTTCGGCCGAGGAGCGCGCGCTCCTCGCCGAGACGATGCTGCGCGACGTGCTCGCCGAGACGCTCGCCGCGCAAGGTCTCGAAGCGGTTTACGTCGTGACCGGAAACGCGCGCGTGCGCGCGATCGCCGACTCGCTGGGCGCGCGCATTATCGTCGAAGAACAAGAAAACGGCGAGACCGGCGCAGTGACGCTCGCGCTCGCGGCGCTCAAGCGCCGCGGCTTCGAGGCCGCGCTCGTCATACCGGCGGACATGCCGCTCGTGCGCGCCGCGGATATTGAGAGCTTCGTCGCCCAGGCGCCGGCCCTGGATCGATTCGCCTTGCTGGTGCCCTCGCATGACCGTATGGGCACCAACGCGCTTCTGCTCGCTCCGCCCGACGCGATCGCGCTGCGCTTCGGCTACGACAGCTTCACTTATCATGTCGGCCAGGCGGTCGACCGCGGCTTGTCGCTGAAGCTCGTGGAGAACGAGCGCATCGCGCTCGACATCGACGAGCTACGAGACCTGCAGCGATTTCTCGCCAGCGGCGGCGGTCCGGGCGCGACCTACGCGCGCGTCATGGAAATGCGGGCGGCGGCGCGCGGGACCGGCGGGCCGTGAGCCGGCTGGAAATCATCGGCATTGAAGGCATCGGCGAGGTGCGCCGCGGCGACTCGATCGGCGCGCTGATCGCCGACGCCTGCGCGCGCCGCGGCATCGCGCCGGCGCGCGGCGATATCTTCGTCGTCGCGCATAAGATCGTCTCCAAGGCCGAGGGACGGATCGTGCGCCTTGCCGACGTCGAGCCGTCGCCGCGCGCGGTCGAGCTCGGCCGCGAGCTCGGCAAAGACGCGCGGCTCGTGGAGATCATTTTGCGCGAGAGCCGCCGCGTCGTGCGCAGCGGCGGCAACGCGCTGATCGTCGAGACCCATCACGGCTTCGTCTGCGCCAACGCGGGCGTCGATCTCTCGAACGTCGGCTTGGAGCAGGCGGCGCTTTTGCCGATTGATCCCGACACGTCGGCGCGACAAATCCGCGCGGAGATCGAGCGCCGCACCGGTGTCGCGCCGGGCGTGATCATCAGCGACAGCTTCGGCCGCGCGTGGCGCCTGGGGACGGTGGACGTGGCGGTCGGCGTCGCCGGGCTCGCGCCGATCAAGGACGAGCGCGGCACGAGCGACGCCTACGGCTACGAGCTCAGAGCGGCGGTATGCGCGGTCGCCGACGAGCTCGCGGCGGCAGCCGAGCTGGCGATGGGGAAGAAGGACCGGATACCGGTCGTAGTGATTAAGGGCTACCAAGGGAAGGGGGAGGATGGATCCGCGAAAGAGCTGCTCCGGCCGGAGGCCGAGGACCTCTTTCGCTGAGGATTTCTGACATATCTATGGATAAAGAATTTGTCATCGCGATCGTGGGGGGCACCGGCAGCATGGGGACGGCGCTGGCGCTGCGTCTGGCGGCGCCCGGCGTCCGCGTCATCATCGGCTCGCGCGAGCGCGAGAAGGCGAGGAGCGTCGTCGATTCGCTCAAGGATAAGATCTCCGGCGGCCGCCTCGACGGCGACACGAACCAGGACGCCGTCAAGGACGCCGAGTTCGTCGTGATCGCGGTTCCCTACGAAGGTCACGCGAAGATCATCTCCGATCTCAAGGGGCAGCTCGCCGGCAAGACGCTGATCGACGCCGTCGTGCCGCTCCAGAAAGGCAAGCCGTTCGTGCCGCAGGCGGGCTCTGCGCTGCTCGAAGCGCAGACGATCCTCGCGGGCGAGGCGCCGGTGATCGGCGCGCTGCACAATATCTCCGCGCTCGATCTCCAGGATACCAAAGCGCCGCTCGGCGATGTGCTTGTCTGCGGCGACGGGGCCGAGGCGAAAGACCAAGTGATGGAGATCATCCGCCGCATCGGCGCGACGCCGTACGACGCCGGCCCGGCGGGAAACGCCTACGTCGTCGAAGGCATCACCGGCGTGCTGATTTCTTTAAACCGTAAATATAAATCGAAGCACGCGAGCGTCAAAATTACTGGAATCGAGCAGCATTAAGATGAATCTGCCGCCGATCGCGACAACTACCGTCGGCAGTTTCCCGCGGCCGAACTGGCTGGCCGACCGCGAGCGCAGCGAGGTGACGTTCCGCCTCGACGGCGAGGTCTTGCGCGAAGCGCAGGAGGACGCCACGATCGTCATCCTGCACGAGCAGGAGCGCGCCGGCCTCGATCTCCTGACCGACGGCGAGCAGCGCCGGCCGCATTTCATCAATCATGTGCTGGGGACGCTGGAGGGCGTCGATCTCGTCCATCGCCGCGACAGGGCGATCCGCCGGCGCATGGACGTCGAACGGTCGGTGCCGCGCGTCGTCGGCCCGATCCGCCGCCGCGAAGTCGCCGTCGTCGGCGATCTTCTGTTCGCCAAGGCCCACACGTCGATGCCGATCAAGATGGCGGTGCCCGGGCCGATGACGGTCGTCGACAGCACCTTCGACGAATACTATCACGACGAGGAGAAGCTCGCGCTCGACGTCGCCGCGGCGATCAACGACGAGCTGCTCGCGCTGGAAGCTGCCGGCTGCGAGCTCGCGCAGATCGACGAGCCGGCGATGACGCGCTGGCACGAGAAAGTCGCGGCGTACGGCTTGAAGGCGCTCGACCGCTGTCTCGAAGGCGTTTCGATGCCGACGATCGTGCACCTCTGCTACGGCTATCCTGGCGGCGGCAAGCGCCAGCACGAATACGAATATCCCGAGCTGCTCGAGCTGCTCATGAAGAGCCGGATCGGCGGCTTCTCGCTCGAATTCGCGCGCAGCGGCTACGACCCGGCGGTGCTCGCGATCGTCCAGGACCGCACGGTCGTCTTCGGCTGCGTCGACCCGGGCGACACGCCGACCGAGCCGCTGGAGAAAGTCGTCGCGCTGGCGCGCCGCGCGCTCGACTACGTCGAGCCGGAGCAGCTTCTGCTCGCGCCCGACTGCGGCCTCATGACGATCGAGCGCGATCTCGCGCTCGCCAAGTGCCGGCTCCTCGCCGCCGCCGCACGCGAGCTGCGAAGCGGATGAGCGTCCCGTTCGCCGATGACGCGCACGATTTACACCATCGGACATTCCACGCGCGCGCTCGATGACTTCGAGGATCTGCTGGAGGATTTCGGCGTCGCGCTGCTCGCCGACATACGCACGGTGCCGCGATCGCGCCACGTGCCGCACTTCAATTCCGGAAAGCTCGCGCGCGCGCTCGGGCGCAAGAAAATCGCCTATCGCCATCTTAAGCTGCTCGGCGGGCTGCGCAAGCCGTCGAAAGAATCGATCAATCTCGGCTGGCGCAATCTGAGCTTCCGCGGCTACGCCGACTATATGCAGTCGGAGGACTTTCAGGCCGGTCTGAAGGAGCTCGAAACGCTTGCGGCGAAAAAGAAGACGGTGATCATGTGCGCTGAGGCGGTGCCGTGGCGCTGCCATCGCTCGCTCGTCGCCGACGCGCTCGCCGTGCGCGGCTGGCAGGTGCGCCACATTCTGTCGAAGGCGAACCAGCAGATTCATCAGCTGACGCCTTTCGCGGCCGTCGAAGGCGAGAGCGTGACGTACCCGCAACGTTGAAATTTTCCGGTAAATGTCTTAGACGAAAGAGGATAGGAGACACGTTATGGACCACGGACCGACGACGGAAAAATTTCAGGCGCCGACGGACGAGAAGACCAAGGCGGGCTACGGCAAGTTTCTCAGACCGAAGTCGCCCTACGATCTCTTCATGGAATCGGAAGGCATTCCGGTCTACCGCGAGATCGGCGTGCGCCGCGTGCAGGACCTGCCGCGGCTCCCATGGAAGCGCACCGGCGGCAAGGGCACCTACATCCAGCTGCTCGGCACCGAGGGGCTGTGGGGCTGCTATGTCGTCGAGGTTCCCGGCAGGGGCGCGCTCAATCCGGAGAAGCACCTCTATGAGGAGATGTATCTCGTCGTCGAGGGGCGCGGCACGACCGAGGTGTGGAGCGAGGGCAACGGCAAAAAGCTCACCTTCGAATGGCAGCGCGGCTCGCTGTTTTCGATTCCGCTCAACGCCTCGCACCGCATCGTGAACGCGACGTCGAGCCCGGCGCTGCTGCTCGCCGGAACGACGGCGCCGAACATGATAAACATGGTTTCGAACAACGATTTCATCTTCAATTGCCCCTATACCTTCACGGACCGCTTCGACGCGTCCGAAG
>DATFWH010000282.1:0-4578 GCA_035259465.1 Binatia bacterium | reverse complement strand
GAGGAGCGGCTGAAGGCCGTGCTCAAGGAAGTAACCGAATCCAACGGCCTGATCATTCTTTTCATCGACGAGCTGCACACGCTGGTCGGCGCAGGCGCGGCCGAAGGCGCCATGGACGCTTCCAACATGCTCAAGCCCGCGCTCGCGCGCGGCGAACTGCGGTGCATCGGCGCGACGACGCTCGACGAGTACCGCAAGCGGATCGAGAAAGATCCCGCGCTCGAGCGGCGCTTCCAGCCGGTCCTGGTGCAGGAGCCGTCGGTCGAGGACACGATCGCGATCCTCCGCGGCCTCAAGGAGCGCTACGAGGTGCACCACGGCGTGCGCATCACCGACGGCGCGATCGTCGCCGCGGCGACGCTGTCGCACCGCTACATCACCGACCGCTTCCTGCCCGACAAGGCGATCGACCTGATCGACGAATCCGCCGCGCGCCTCAGGATCGAGATCGACAGCATGCCGACGGAGATCGACGAGATCGAGCGGCGCGTCATGCAGCTCGAGATCGAGCGCCAGGCGCTCAAGCGCGAGAGCGACCGGGCGTCGAGAGAGCGGCTCGCGCGCGTCGAGAAGGAAATCGCCGAGCTGCGCTCGCAGTCCGACGAGCTCAAGGCGCACTGGAAGCAGGAAAAAGAGATAATCCAGCGCATCCGCGCCTTGAAGGAAAAGATCGAGGCGACCAAGGTCGAGGAGCAACAGGCGCAGCGCAAGGGCGACCTCAACCGCGCCGCCGAGCTGCGTTACGGCGTGCTGACGCAGCTCGCCAAGGAGCTCGAAGCGGAGAACAAGAAGCTCGAAGAGCTGCAAAAAAAGCGTAAGATGCTGAAGGAGGAGGTCGACGCCGAGGACATCGCGGAAGTGATCAGCAAGTGGACCGGCATCCCGGTCGCGAAAATGCTCGAGGGCGAGGTCCAGAAGCTGCTCCATATGGAGGATCGTCTGAAGCAGCGCGTCGTGGGCCAGGACCAGGCGATCCAGGCGGTCGCGAACGCGGTGCGCCGCGCGCGCGCCGGACTCCAGGATCCGAATCGGCCGATCGGCTCGTTCATCTTCCTGGGCCCGACCGGCGTCGGCAAAACCGAGCTCGCCCGCGCGCTCGCGGAATTTCTCTTCGACGACGAGCAGGCGATGGTGCGCATCGACATGTCGGAGTTCATGGAGAAGCATTCGGTCGCGCGTCTCATCGGCGCGCCTCCCGGCTACGTCGGCTACGAGGAAGGCGGCTATCTGACCGAAGCGGTGCGCCGCCGGCCCTACTCGGTCGTCCTCTTCGACGAGATCGAAAAGGCGCACCCCGACGTCTTCAATGTCCTGCTCCAGATCTTGGAAGACGGCCGGCTCACCGACGGCCAGGGACGTACGGTCGATTTCAAGAACACCGTGATCATCATGACGTCGAATCTGGGGAGCCAGTTCATCGTCGATCTCACGGACCGCAAAGAGATGGAGCGGCGCGTCACGGCGGCGCTCCAGCAGGCCTTCAAGCCCGAGTTCCTGAACCGCATCGACGAGATCGTGATCTTCAATCCGCTCGGGCGCGAGGAGATCAAGCACATCGTCGAGATCCAGCTCAAGCGCCTCGAGCGCCTGCTGGCGGATCGGAAGATTTCGATCGAGGTCACCGACGCGGCGAAAGCGCTGCTGGCCGAACGGGGCTACGACCCCGTTTACGGCGCGCGGCCGCTCAAGCGCACGATCCAGAGAATGATACAGGACCCGCTCGCGCTGAAAATCCTCGACGGCGAGTTCGGCGAGGGCGACCGGGTCGCGGTCGACGCGCAAGGCGGCGAGCTCGTCTTCCGCAAGACCGGCCACGAAGCGTTGCGCGGTGACGGCGGCGCCGAAGCCGTGCTGCACTGATCCGGCGATAAAATCAATAAAAAAGCGCGGACTTCGCGATGCGAGGTCCGCGCTTTTTTATTCCAAGGCTAAAAACTGACTCGCGTCTCGTGTGTTTTTCCGCCATATGCGCTAGGACTAGAAGCTTGTGGCGACTTCAACGAGGGAAATCGCCGGCGCGATGGCGCAGACGGGCGCCGAGCGCGCGCGGCTGAGACTCATCCTCATCAACGTCTGCATCGGCCAATTCATCGTAGGGCTCGACAACCGCGCGCTGCTGGTCGCGCTGCCGACGCTCACCGAAAGTTTTCATACCACGCTGACGACGATCCAGTGGACGGTGCTGATCTACGATCTCGCGCTCGTAGGGTTCGTCATCACCGTCGGCCGTCTGGGCGATCTGATCGGCCGGCGGCGGATTTACGCGGGCGGCTTTTTGTTGTTCATCCTCGCCTCGGCGCTGTGCGGACTGTCGCAGTCGCCGGCACAGCTGATCGCCTTCCGGGCGCTCCAGGCGGTCGGCGGCTCGATGATTGTGGCCAACGGCCGGGCGATCGCCTCCGTCGCGTTCCCATCGCAGGAGCGCGGCAAGGCGCTCGGCTTCATCTCGATGGCGTTCCATACCGGCTTCCTCACGGGGCCGACGCTCGGCGGGTTCCTGATCGACTCGGTCGGCTGGCGCTGGATTTTTTACATCAACCTGCCGATCGGCCTCTGGGGCGCTTATCTCGCGTGGAGAGTCATGGAGGAATCGCGCGAGAAGCACGGCAAGGCGGCGATCGACATCCCCGGCGCCTTCTTGATCCTGCTCGCGAACAGCTCGTTCATCTACGCGATCGACCGGCTGCCGAGCCTCGGCTGGCATCATCCGATTTTTCTCTCGCTCATCGCCGTGTCGCTCATCGCCGTCGCAGTGCTGGTCGTGACGGAGCTCCGCTCCTCGACTCCGATCCTCGATTTCGCGCTGTTCCGCAACCGGCTCTTCAGCGCGGCGATGCTGAGCCTCTTTTTCATCACCTCGACGCAGTCGGCGATCAGCTTCCTGCTGCCCTTCTACCTGCAAAACATCATGGGCTATTCGCCCAGCCACATGGGCTGGCTCATCATCTCGAATTCGGTGGTGATCATCCTCGTCGCGCCGCTCGCCGGCTGGCTTTCCGACCGCCTCGGCTCGCGACTGCTCTGCACGGTCGGCTCGGCGCTGATCGTCTTCGCGCAATTTTTAATGGCGACGCTCTGGCTCGATTCTCCTGCCTGGCGTATTATGCTGCCGCTCGCCCTCTCGGGCTTAGGCTGGGCGATTTTCAACTCGCCGAACCAGAGCGCGATCCTCGGCTCGGCCCCGCCGGACAAGGTCGGCCTCGCGTCCGGGATGGTCGCGACAACCGCGCGCACCGGCGGCGCGATGGGCGTCGCGCTCTCGGCGACGCTCTTCACCTATTTCTTGAGCGCCGGCGGGCTCGCGCAGAGCCAGATCGAATCGCCGCAGAGCTGGAGCGCGACGCCGAAAATTTTCATGGGCTCCTACAATCACACCGTGCATCTGGTAAACTTCTTCACGTTCCTCTCCGTCTTTTTCTCGGCGGTGCGCGGCTCGCGGCGGCCGGAGTTCGGCCGCCGGTAAAAACGATGCACTCCTATTTTCATATCGACATGGACGCGTTCTACGCCTCGGTCGAGCAGGCGGTGAATCCCGGGCTCAAAGGCAAGGCGGTAATCGTCGGCGGCCGGAGCGGACGCGGCGTCGTCACTTCCGCTTCTTACGAAGCGCGGAAATACGGCGTCCGCTCCGCGATGCCGGGCTTTCAGGCGCAGCATCTCTGTCCGCACGGAATTTTTCTCCCGAATCGGCATGCCCTCTACAGCGAATATTCCGACAAGGTCTTCGCGATTCTCGAACAGTTCTCGCCCGCCGTGCGCGCGCTTTCGATCGACGAGGCCGTGATCGATCTCACGGGCACCGAGAAGCTCTTCGGCGCGCCGATCGCGACAGCGGAGCGGATCATCGCGCGCATCCGCAGCGAACTCGACCTGCCGGCCTCCGGCGGGCTCGCGTCGAGCCGAGTGATCGCCAAGATCGCCGCGACGCTCGCGAAGCCGCAGGGGCTCATCCACGTCTTCCCGGGCTCGGAGGAAAATTTTCTCGCGCCGCTTTCCGTCTCGCTCGTACCGGGGGTCGGGCCGAAGACGCGCGGGGCGCTGTTCGCGCGCGGCGTCAAAACGATCGGCGATTTATTGGCCGCGCCGAAGCTGCGCGATCAGTACTTCGACTTCGGCGCGCGCGCTGAAGCCCGGCGGCACGATCATTCGATCGGCAGCGAGACGACGCTGGACCGGCCGGTGAAACAGATAAACGAGATGGAAGAAGTGCTGTGGGGACTGGTCGAAGAAGTCGGACGACGGCTTCGGCGCGAGCGTGTTTTCGCCCGCTGCATCGCGGTCAAGATCCGCTACAGCGACTTCAAAACGCTGACGCGCTCGCTGACGATCGACAGTCCCACCTGCGTCGACCGCGAGATCTTTGCCGTCGCCGGCGCGCTGGTGAGAAAGCATGTCGCGCCGGGCCGGCCGGTGCGGCTCCTGGGCGTGAGTGCGAGCGCGCTCGTGCAATCGGGCTGGCAGGAATCGCTTTTCGACGCCTCGCGCGGCCGCGCGCTGGAAGATTTATACCGCGGCATCGACCGGCTGCGCGGCAAATACGGCGACGAGGCGATCGGCGCGGCGGGCGCGCGCCGCCGC
>DATFWH010000281.1:0-3987 GCA_035259465.1 Binatia bacterium | reverse complement strand
CCGCCGATGTGCGCGAGAGCAGGTTGAAGCCTTGAAAGACGAAGCCGATCTTGCGGTTGCGGATATGCGCCCATTCGTCGGGGGTGAGCCGGCTCACGTCCTCGGCCTCCAGAAAATAGGATCCGTCCGTCGCACGATCGAGGCAGCCGAGTATGTTCATGAACGTGGACTTGCCGGAGCCGGAGGCTCCCATGACGGCTACGAACTCCCCGCGCCGGATCGACACGTTGATTCCGCGGAGCGCCTCCACTTCGATGTCGCCCATGCGGTAAACTTTGCGCAGATCGCGGATCAGGATGACTTCCGCGGCCGCGGCGCGCGCCTCGCCAAGCGAGAAATCCCGGGCGGGATCAGAAGCCAAACGGACGCCTCGGCGCGTTCGCGCGCGCCTGGGCCGCGCTCGACATCGCCACGATGACTTGCTCGCCTTCTTTCACCTCGCCCGCGGCGATCTCGGTCGAGGTACCGTCGGAGATGCCGAGGCGGATCCGCACCGGCGCGGCCTTGCCGTCGCGCAGCACGTAGAGCGTCCCTTCGCGGCCGCGGCCGCCCCGCTGCCCCTGGCCGCCGCCCGCCCCCCGATTGCCCCGATCACCGCCTCGGTTGCCGCCGCTAGCCGGCGCATTCTCCTGCTCGGCGGCCGCCGCCTGGGGCTGCGGCTTGCTATCCGGCGGGCGGAAGCGCAGCGCCGCGTTCGGAACTTTCAACACGGCGTCTTTGCGGCTCACCATGAACTGCACGTTCGCGGTCATTCCGGGTTTCAGCAGCAGGTCTTTATTGTCGACGCCGACGACCGCGTCGTAGGTAACGACGTTCTGCACCATGATCGGCGCGTTCCGCACCTGGAGAACTTTCCCGTGAAACCGCCGCGTCGGATAGGCGTCGACGGTGAACTCGGAGTCCTGATCGACCCATACGTTGCCGACGTCGCCCTCGCTCACGTTGGTATCGACCTGCATTTTCGAGAGGTCGTTGGCGATCAGAAAGAGGACCGGCGCCTGCAGCGACGCAGCGACGGTCTGGCCCACGTCGACGTTGCGCGAGACGACGATGCCGTCGACCGGCGAGCGGATGACGGTGTGATCGAGGTCGACCTGAGCCTGCTGGAGTGCGGCTTTGGCGAGCTCTACCTGGGCGCGGCTCACCTGCTCCGCCGCCACGGCGCTGTTGTAGGCGGTCTCGGCGGCGTCGAGGTCGCTCTGCGCCACGAGCTCGCGCTTTCTGAGCTCGCGGTTGCGCTCGAGCGTCCGCTTGGCGTCGTCGACCGCGACTTTCGCCTTCGCCTCGTTCGCCTGCGAGGAGAGGACGTTCGCCTTCGCCTGATCGACCGAGGCCTTGAACTTATCCTGATCGAGCTGGGCGACGATCTGCCCCTGCTTTACCTTGCTGTTGAAATCCGCGTTGAGCTTGAAGATCGCGCCGGAGACCTGGCTGCCGACCTGGACGGTGACGACCGCCTGGAGCGTTCCGGTGGCGGTGACGACCTGCGAGAGGTCGCCGCTCTGAACGGCGGCGGTGATGTAGGGATTTTCTTTGGCGCTGTCGCGGAGCCCTAAATAGCCGAAGACCAGGAGCGCCGCGAGCGGCACGACAGCGACGACCAAGAGTTTATGGCTGCGCTTCACGGCTCCCTGCGAACGGCCTGATAGATTTTATCCACCAATTCTTCAATTTCTTTTTTCGCCGCGCGCTCGAACATGACGCCGCTCGTGATGACGGCGTCCGGCTCGAGGTCTTCGAGCAGGTGCTCGACGGTGACGCGGAAGAGCGACATGAACGAGACGTCTTCGATCGACTCTTTCAGCTCGCGCGCGCTCCCCTTGACGTAGTAATTAAGATCGCTGTCGGTGATCAGCAGCGTGATCTTTCCCGAACGCCGCAGATTTTTCGCCGTCGTGCTGCTCTTGCCGATGGCGAGGTCGATCGTCGAGCGGTCTTTCGCCACGACCTCCGAATAGGACAGCATGCCCGGATGCGGCCATCCCGTTTCGTCCATCGTGACGATCACGATCGCCTTGCCTTTTTTCGACATCGATTCGCCGCGCAAGCGGTGAAACAATTCCTCCGTCAACTGACTTCCCAAAAGCTGCGACATCTTATGGTGTGTCTCCCCTCCGCTAGGATTCCGACATTCGTCGATCTCGTTTCAACTCTGCAATTCTTCCGCGGCGAGCTCCTGCCGCTTGCCGAAGCCCTGCTCGTTGTCGATGTAATAGAGCCGCTCGGGCGCGACCCGATAGAACTTGACCTTGAGAAAAGCCTTATAGAGCGGCCCGCTCCCCGGGTCGGTGAAGATTTTCATGACGTCGGGGTACTTCCGCGCATACACGGTCATCGCCTTGCCTTTTTCGATCAGCGAATCGACCGCCGCGACGCGTCCTTCGAGCTGGATGCCCTTGATCTTGCTCCAGTCGCGGTAGTCTTCCTGGATCGTCACCGCGACGCGCGGATTGGCGGCGAGGTTTTGACAGTGGCGCGACTCGGGCGCGGAGAAGAAATACAGCCTGAGGCCGTCGCTGGCGTAGAAAACCGTCGCCGCCCACGGGCTTTCGCCCTGCGCCGTCGCGAGCGTCATCGTATTATGGCTTTCCATGTAATTCAGCACCTGGCGTTTCAGCTCTTCCGCCATCGTAACTATGCGCGACGCACCAGCGGGGCCTGTCTGAGTGCCGCGAGGTCACGGGCGCCGACGCACAGCATCGCGACCTTGATCTCCCCAATCAGACTGGCCAAGGATTCTACCACCTTATCGGCGGATTCCAAAGCCGGGGCGAGCAGCGGCTGGCCGAGTGCCGCGACGTTGGCGCCGAGGGCGATCGCCTTTGCGATGTCGAGGCCGTTGCGGACGCCGCCCGAGGCGACGAGCTCAGCGTCGGGCAGCGCCGCGCGCACCTCCACCAGGGCCTCTTCGGTCGGAATGCCCCAGTCGGCGAACGCGGCGCCGATAGGCTTGCCGTGCTGGGCTGCGCGCTTCGCCTCGACCGCGTACCACGACGTGCCGCCGCGGCCGGCGACGTCGATCGCGCTCACGCCGGCCGTCTTCAGCCGGCGCGCGGCGTCCGCGGATATGCCGAAACCGATTTCCTTGGCGACGACGGGTGCGCCGAGCTGCGCGCAGACCTCCGCGATCCGGCCCTGCAAGCCTTTGAAATTCCGATTGCCCTCCGGCTGTGCAGCCTCCTGGAGGACGTTCAAATGCAGGATCAACGCATCCGCGCCGATCATGTCGACGGCGCGGCGGCACTCGGCGACACCGTAGCCATAGTTGAGCTGCACGGCGCCGAGATTGCCGAGCAGGAGAATGTCGGGCGCGAGATCGCGGACCCGAAAGGAGTCGGCCGCCTCGGGCAGCTCCAGCGCGACGCGCTGCGATCCGACGCCCATGGCGAGACCGAGCTGCTGGGCGGCGGCGGCCAGATTGCGGTTGATCTTGCGCGCGAGCTCGAAGCCGCCGGTCATCGACGAGATCAAGACCGGCGCCTTTAGGCGCTTGCCTAGAAACGTCGTCGAAAGGTCGATCTCATCGAGGTCGGTCTCAGGGAGCGCGTTGTGGACGAAGGCGTAGCGGTCGAAGCCGGTGCCGGAACCCTCGACCGAAGGGTCGAGGCAAAGCTCGAGATGCTCCTGTTTTCGCCGCTGCGTGGGCGAGAGCGGTTTTTTACCGCTGGTGCGGGCCATGGCGGGGTCGCGCGAAGATCACTTGGTTTTCTTCGCCGGCCGCACATCCTTCCGCGACGCCACCGAAATGACGCGTTCGGCCCCGGGATGGCGGCCCATCTGCTCGTCGCTCCAGCGCTCGAAGAGTGTCAGATCGATATCGAACTGGTCGAGAATACGCGTGACGGTTTGGTTGATGATGTCGTCGAGAGTCTTCGGGCGGTGATAAAAGGCCGGGACCGGCGGGAAGATGACCGCGCCCATGCGCGTCAGCGCCGCCATGCTTTCGAGGTGGCCGAGATGCAGCGGCGTTTCGCGCGCGACCAGCAC
>DATFWH010000280.1:0-4729 GCA_035259465.1 Binatia bacterium | reverse complement strand
GCACGACGTAGCCGGTCTTCAGCGACGGCGCGATCGCTCCGCCGGCCTTCACCAGCCGGTCGAGAAATTTCGTGAGGGCGCCGGCGATCACCGGCTCGCCTCGCCCGTGGTCGGTCGGGAAGAGCGTGGTCGAGCCTTTTTTTTCCGCGCGCGGCTGCTGCGTGTGAAACGACATCAGCGGCATGACCAGCGCCGCGGTCGCGTTGCCGCCGAGAAAGCCGTAGCGCTCGGCGACCACGACGCGCGCGCCGGCGTCGGCGGCGCCGAGCGCCGCGCCGAGACCCGCCGGACCGCCGCCGACCACGAGCACGTCGGCGTCGGCCGCGAGCTGCGCGCGGCGCGGCGGAAGCTCGACGATCGCGGGGTTTTCAGGCCGGGCCAGCGGAGGCATAGCAGCAGCCGGGCTCAGGCGGAGCGGAGGCGCGAGCTATTGGCTGCCCGCGGCGTTTTCCTCTCCGGCGCCGTCGCTCGCGACGGGGGCGGGTTTGAGCGACTGCAGAAGCTCGCAGAGCATCGTGTTCGTGCGCTTCGCGCGCTCCTGGAGCGGCGGAACTTTTTCCTCGAGACGCTTTTTCAACTGATGCCGCAGATCCCACGAGCGGTCGAGATAAGCGCAGAGCTTGCCGATATTCAGCGCGGTCATCGGCGGCATCGGCATCTCGAGATCGGACAAAAAGCCGGAGACCTTGGACGCGTAGGGAAGCGGCACGAACGGCACTTTCTGAATGCCGGCGAAAATGAGAAAGTGCAGCCGCATGCCGACGGCGAACGCCATGTGCTTCATCAGACCCAGCACCTCGCCGGAGGTGTATTCGCCCTTCAGAACGCCCGCGCGCTTGGTGTTCGCCATCTTCGCGATCACCGCGTGCGAGTGCTGCGGGTCCTTGTTCTCGCCGCCTTCCATGGGAACGAAAAGCACCTGTGCGTCGAAGCGCTCGACCATGTAGTCGGCGGCGTTCGCCAGCATCGCGTGGTACTGCTCGATGTTGAGGTCCGGCGCCGCCGGCCCGGGCTCGCGGACGGAAAAGCCCACGAGCGGGGTGTCGGGATTGACGCCCTCTTTCTTCAGCATATCCTTGGTGAAGTTCTGCGGCTTAAGCAGCAGCGCGGGGTCGCTCGTGATCGCGATGTCGCGGTCGACGCCGAGGTCGGTCAAAACCCGCTTCGCCTCGCCTTCGCGCACGGTGATGCAATCGACCCGGTTCAGCGCCTGGCTCACGAGCTGCTTCGCTTCCGCGCTCTTCAGCGGACCCGCGCTGATGGCGTAGACCATCACAGGGATATCCAGCTCTTTGGCCCAAACAACGTCGCGCAGGAATGTCTGCGCCACGTCGTCGTAAAGGATTCCGCCGCCGCCCAGAACGAACAGGTCGAGTTTGCGGAGCTCTCCGAGCACCTCGTCCTTGTGCAGCTCGCGGATCGGCACCGCGCGGACTTTATGTCTCCGCTCGGTGTCCTTCGCGTTGTGGGAGAAAACCGTGACGTCGACCTCGAGCGACGCCCGGAGTTCTTTTAAAATAACCTCGAGGATCGCCTCGTCGCCCAGGTTCATGCCGCCATACGAGCCGGATATCGCCACGGTATATTTCATCTTTCGAGTTTCTCGCTCTCGTTTGGGGAAGGACCGGGTCCCTCCCTCAAAGCTGCTACAAGCGTAGCAGTCGAAAGGCTTTGCGCAATAAGGTAAACACCGTACGCGGACAGCCCGTCGGCGCATTGTTTAGCCGCGCTTATTTTAGTAAAAAACGCTTGGAAGAAGGGGTTCAATTGCCAATAATGGGACTGGCGAGAGAAGGCGCTCAAAAATGAATATTTCGTTAAGAAAGAGGAAGAGCTGAGAGGTAACATTTCCCTCACGGAGGTCCTATGACCCAGGCGCAAAAGATCCGCGACGCGTTGCATCAAAAGGGCGTGCTCGTGATGCCCGGCGTGTACGATTGTCTGAGCGCGAAGATCGCCTCGCGCTCGGGTTTCGAGGTGATCTTCATCACCGGCTACAGCGTGTCGGCGACATTTTTGGGCGAGCCGGACTTCGGGCTCCTGACCCAGACCGAGCTGCTCGCGGCCTCGCAGCGCATCTGTTCGGTCACGCCGCTGCCGGTGATCGTCGACGCCGACACCGGCTACGGCAACGCGGTCAACGTGATTCGCACGGTGCGCGAGCTCATCCGCGGCGGCGCCGCCGGCATGTTCCTCGAAGACCAGATCTGGCCCAAGCGCTGCGGCCACATGAAGGGCAAGCAGGTCGTGCCGCTGGAGGAATATTTAAAGAAGCTGCACGCGGCGATCGACGCGCGCGGCAAGGACGACTTTTTCATCGTCGCGCGCACCGACGCGCGCCAGGCGCTCGGCCTGGAGGAGGCGATCCGGCGCGGACGCGCATTCAAAGAAGCCGGCGCCGACGCCGTCTTCATCGAGGCGCCGAACACGAAGGAAGAGATGCGCGAGATCGGCCGCAGCGTGCCCGGCCCGCTGGTCGCGAACATGATCGAGCGCGGCGTGACGCCGACCATGGGACCCGAGGAGTTGAAAGGATTGGGCTTCCAGCTGATTGTCTGGCCGCTCGGGCCGCTTTACGCCTCGGCGCGGGCGTTAGAGAACGTCTACTCGACGCTGCGCCGCGCGGGGACGACGCACGAGATCATGGACCGGCTGATTTCGTTCGAGGATTTCCACGACATCATCGGGCTCAAGGAAAAATACGCGCTCGACGAGAAGTACAAGAGCTAGTCACTCCCACAAGATCCACCGGCGCTTGAAGCGCGGCGCCTGGTAGCTCAAGCCGAAGCGGCCGAGCGCGGTGTCGGTGATCGATTTGACCGCATCCTCGGGCGAATCGGTGACGACGATGCGGTCGGTGTCGTCGGGGTCGATCGTCCCCTCTTTGATGAGCCGGTCGCGCATGAACTCCAGCAGCGGCCGCCAGTACTCGCGCCCCATCAGCACCAGCGGAAACTCCTTGATCTTGCCCGTCTGGATCAAGACCGCGGTCTCGAAGATCTCGTCTAAAGTCCCGAAGCCGCCCGGCAGCGCGACGAAGGCGTAGGAGTACTTCACCAGCATCACCTTGCGCACGTAGAAGTGGCGGAAGGTGATCCATTTGTCGAGATAGGGATTCGGCTTCTGCTCCTCCGGCAATTCGATGTTGCAGCCGATCGAGCGCCCGCCGGCCTCTTTCGCGCCGCGGTTGGCCGCCTCCATGATGCCCGGCCCGCCGCCGGTCATGACGGTGAACCCCGCGCGCGCGAGCCGTCCGCCGACATCGCGCGCCATGCGGTAATATTCATGATCGTCGCGGAAGCGCGCCGAGCCGAAGACCGTGACGCACGGGCCGACGAAGTGGAGCGTGCGGAAGCCGCGCATGAACTCGAAGAAAATTTTGATCGCGCGGACGAGCTCGCGGCGCCGCTCCTGCGGTCCGTAGAGAAAGCGAATCTCCTCGTCCGCGCCGGGCGTTTTGCCCCAGCGGGTTTTGGTGACTTTTCTATCGTCGTCGGTTGCGAAGCGGCCCGTAAGAAGATCTTTGAGTCGCATCACTCGAGCTCGCGGCGCTCGTCCTGGTTCGGCAGCGCCACTTGAAAGCCGAGCTTCTGCCGGATCGAATCGGCGAAGGCGTTGCGCGCCTTGTCCTCGCCGTGAACCAGAAAGACTTCGCGCGGCTTCTCCGGAATGGCGGCGAGCCAGTCGAGCAGCTCTTTGGAGTCCGCGTGCGCGGAGAGCGACGGAATCTCCTCGATCTGGGCGGCGACATGCACCGACTGGCCGAGCACCTGGACGTCCTTGGCGCCTTCGAGAATGCGCCGGCCGAGCGTTCCTTCGGCTTGATAGCCGACGAACAGCAGCACGGTGTCGGGATCGGGAAGCCGGCGCACCAAATGGTGCAGGATGCGTCCGCCGCTCAGCATGCCGGATGCGGAGAGGAGCACCGCCGGCCCGCGGAGGCTGTTGAGGCGCTTGGAGTCGTCCGACGAGCGCGCGAACTGGACCGACGGGCCTTCGATCGGGCAGCCTTCGTGATTCCTCAGCTCCTGCATGTCGAGGTCGTGCTCCTGCGTATACTCGCAGTAGAGATCGACGGCCGAGATCGCCATCGGGCTGTCGACATAGATCGGCAGCTTCGGCGAGAGGCGCCCTTCGCGCTGGAGCGCGCGCAGATGATAGAGCACCTCCTGCGTTCTGCCGACGGCGAAGGCGGGGATCAAAAGCAGGCCGCCGCTCTTTACGACGCGCTCGCAGACGCGCGCGAGTGCCTCTTTGGGATCCTCGGCGCCGTGGAGGCGGTCGCCGTACGTCGATTCGAGCACGACGTAGTCGCCGCCAGCGATCGGCTCGGGGTCTTTGAGGATCGGAACGTTTTTTCTGCCGACGTCGCCGGAGAACACGATCCGCTCGGTCCCGCCGCCGGGCTTCTTGGCCTCGACGACCACGAAGCCCGCGCCGATGATATGGCCGACGCGGTGAAACGTGAACGAGAACCCTGGCGCGACCTCGACCGTCTCGCCGAACGGCGCGCGGCGAACGAGCGGCAGCGCGCGCCGCGCGTCTTCCTCGGTAAACAGCGCGAGCGCCGGCTTGTGCCGCGAGTACCCCGCCTGATTGACGAAGCGCGCCTCTTCTTCCTGGAGGCGACCGGCGTCCGGCAGCAGGATGTCGAGCAGCGCTTTGGTCGGCGGCGTGGCAAAGACGGGACCATTGAATCCCTGCTGCGCGAGGCGCGGCAGATAGCCGG
>DATFWH010000279.1:0-3235 GCA_035259465.1 Binatia bacterium | reverse complement strand
CTCGCGCATCTGCTTGGCGAACTCCTCGTCGCCGCCTTTGGGCGCGCGGCCCATCGAGGTATAGAGTTCCTTCAGCCGCTTGATGTGCGCGGGGGTGTCCTGCCAGGGCTCGATCGAGACCGGCCCTTCGACGGTGACGTAGCGCCGCGTGTCGAGCTTGATGACGGTGAGCGTTGCGCGGCCGGTGCGCTGGATGTTCTTCACTTTGACGGTCCAGGCGCGCGAGGCGAATCCAACCTTGCCGTCGAGCACGGCGGTCGAGACGACGGTCGCCTGCGCGCGGCCTTTCGAATTGATCGAGATCGCGACGCCGGTGTGATTGTCCTGCAAGAGCGGGAGCGCTTCTTTCCATTCCATGCGTGGGTTCCTCCGAATGCGAAGTTAAATTGCCGCGAGTGCGGCAAGCTCCGCAGGTAATTACGCTAACTCCACGCGATGAGTCAAGCCGGAGTCGAAACGGAGGGAATTGATAACGGGCCCGGAAGCTAGTCGCAGATCAGCGGGAATAGATAATGAACCACTTCGGCATGCCGAACAGATCGAACTCTTCGACGGGATGAAATCCGGCGGCGGCCATCCAGCTTTTGACTTGCTCCTTGCTCAGGAGCATTTCGGGATTGTTCCGGTGCGGCGTCTTGGGATCGTCGCGGTTCATTTCGATCAGCGCGATGCGGCCGGTGGGCTTGATGTACGTGCCGAGCGCCTTCAGATAAGCGGCGCGGTTTTCGATGTGGTGCAGCACGTCGTGAAAAAAACCGAGATCGACGTCGCGCGCCGGAATCTTCGGGTCGCTGAATTCGCCTTTCACCGGGCGGACGTTTTCAACGCCTTCTTTCTTCGCTTTCTGCGCGATGTAATCCAATAGCCCCTGCTCGATATCGACGGCGTAGACTTTTCCCGAGGGCGCGACGGCCTTCGCG
Source organism: Binatia bacterium (assembly GCA_035259465.1). Classification (GTDB taxonomy): domain Bacteria; phylum Desulfobacterota; class Binatia; order UBA9968; family UBA9968; genus JAJPJQ01. The sequence goes on along the minus strand of DATFWH010000279.1, from coordinate 2,315 downwards.
AACGGCAGTGAAAATGCCCCGGCGCCGGCGCCTATGTCGGCGACGTTGTCGCCCGGCTTGAGCTTAAGAAGCGCGATGACCTCAGGGATTTTTAGACTCGCGATGCGCTCGGGGCGGTCGAGATTCTTGATCCACTCGTCGGCGGGCCGCGAGCCGAGCTGCGCGCGCGTCAAGCCGGGGATCGCGATGAAAAAGACGGCGAGACAAAGAACGCAGGCGCGACAATTGCGGCTTGGCATCGTTCGGCTCAGAACATCTCCGGAAAGGAAAAGGTGAGCACAGCATTCAGCCGCTTGTCGGTGACGATGACGCTTTTATTTTTTGGGTCGAGGTCCACGCCGCGCACCATCCGGAGCACACCCTTGGGTCCGCCGATTCTCCAGCGCGGCGGGACGTCGCCGTCGTCGTCGGTGCTCCAGACGCCGACGAAGCAGTCGTCGGTCGCCATCTCGTTGCTCTCGCTGCCGGAGCCGCGGACGCTCACGACGATCTCATTCCGCGCGGGATAGACCGCGAACGGACCGCTGATGTGCGCGAGTCCGCTCTTGGGGCCGCCGATGACCCGCTTCGGCTTGGTGTTGCCCTGGTCGGTGCGATTGAAAATCAACAAATGGCTTTCGCCGCCGCGCCGGCCGCCGACGATGAGCAGGTCGTGGACCGGATCGACTGCGAGCGCGTTCGCGCCGAGCTGCGTGTCGGGGCCTTTCAATATGCGGATCGGCGCGACGTTGCCTTTGGCGGCGCGCGGAAAAACGAGCACCTGGTTGCCCTGGGGGACGAAAATCTCGTTGTGCACGGGATCGACCGCGAGGCGGTCGGGGTTGCGAAGCTGCGTCAGCGAGCCCTGGATCACCCGGATCGGCGCCTCTTCGCCGTCGGCGCCGCCGCGGAAGGTGAGAATCGCCTGGCCGAACTGCTGTGGCACGACGAACTCGTCGTGGCGCTCGTCGTAGACGATCGAGTGCATCGTCCGGCCGAGCATCGTCTTCTGCCCCTCGATTTTTCTTACCGGGTTCGCGCCTCCGTTCGCCAGCCTGGCGAACACCGCTATCTGCGGGTGGGCCACTCAGTTGGGCACGAGTATCTGCTCGCGCTTGCCGTCGTAGGCGACCGGGTGCGGATTGCCGATCGAGAGCGTCGGCTTGTCCGGGGGCGCGCTGCGGATCACGCGTAGCGGAGCCACATCGCCGTCGGCGCCGAGTTTGTACGCCGCCGCGGTGTGGTTGCCGAAGTTGGCGACCCAGAGCTCGCCGTGGGCGCTGTCGACGAACACGCCAGTCGGATTCTTAATCAGTGTCCTAGGCCCTTTGATGACGCGAATCGGCGCGGCGTCGCCGCTCGCCGAGGCGGGGAAGACGAGGATCGAATCGCCCATGTCGTTGGCGACGTAGATTTCGTTCGCGCGCGAGTCGTAGGCGATGCCCGTCGGCCAGTTCATCTGCGTCTTCGGTCCTGTGATGATGCGGATGGGCGGCGCGTCGCCGCTCGCGCCGCGCGAGTAGACGGTGATCGAGGGCGGCTGGTTTTTGCCCGAGCCGGGGATCGCGTGGCCGAAGCCGAGCGGCCAGTTCGCCTTCCCGTCGCCGCCCGCGAAGGTTCTCTCGAGCGTCGACTTGCCCGGCTGCACCTGATGCACGCTGCCGTGGTTCACGACGAAAATGAGATCGTTCTTCGCGTCGAAAGCGATGCCGTGCGGATCGGCCAGCAGCGTGTGCTCGCCCTGGATCAGGCGTATCGGCGCGTCTTCGGTCTTCGCCGACTTGGCGAACGTGACGACGGCGCTGTCGTGCTGGACGGTGAGAAGAATCTCCTGGTGCTCCTCATCCAGGACCATCGCAAAAGTCCCATGCGGCGTGTGCACCTGGCGATCGGGCCGCACGTCGCCGCTCGCCTGCCGCGAGAAGATTACGAGCCGGTCGACGGTGTCGTTGTTGACTGCGTAGATGTCGCCGTTCTTGGGATCCAGATAGAGGCCGCTTTGAAATTCGATTTTAGTCTTGAGACCGCCGATCGTGCGCTTGGGCTTCGATACGGCGCCCGCGGTGCTGTTTTCCAGACGGTTGTAAACGACGACGTTGAAGAGGTTCTCGTCAGTGAGCACGACCTCGTCGTTAACCGGATCGACGGCGACGGAGCTATAGGACGCGTACGGATCGCGAATCATCCGTATGGGCTGTTTCGGCGGCGTCTCGGCTATACCGTCTTCGTCGGGAAAGCGCGCCGCGTCGGCGGCGAGCGCCGCATCCACAGGCATCCACTCGCAGCTCTCGTCGGAATCGGCCGGCAGCGGCTCGTAGGCGACGAGGCGGTCGGCG
>DATFWH010000278.1:0-3278 GCA_035259465.1 Binatia bacterium | reverse complement strand
CGAGCCTCATGACCGCGCTGCTGGCCGCCGTGTCGCGCCTGCTCGGCGGGCCGCTGCGCCGGCTGTCGCTCCGCCACATGTCGTTCAAGCCGCACCGCATCGCGAGCTTCCTCTTGATCGTCGCGCTGATGGCGAGCGTGAGCCTTTACCCCAGCATCGGCGCGAAGTCCTTCGAGGACAAGGCGCTGCGCGGCGCGACGGTCGAGGTCGGGAGCGAGCTGCATATAGCGCTCGGGCCGGGCGACCTCGTACCGGCGGAGAAGCTCGACCAGGGACTCGGCGCGCAGGCGCAGGCGCTCCGCGCTGCCGTGAAGGAGCGGCTCGCCTCCGTGCGCGACGATAATATCGTCTCGGTCGACACCATCGTCGAGGCGCTGCTGCCGGGATTTTTCTTCCCGGGCTACGGACTCAGCGGCGTGCCGCTCTATCTCATCGACGATCCCGAGCGCTATCTCCAGACCGTTTTCTACGACGAGAAGCTTGGCGTCGGCGGAAATTTTAGCGCCATCGTGCGCGATTTGAAGACCGAGAAAGTCGCTGCGTCGCCGCCGGTGGCGGAGTTCTGGAATCTTACATCCGGCGATCCGGTGCTGCTCGGCGCCGACATGGAGAAAAAGCCGGTGCTCGTTCCCGGCGGCGGCGTGATCGGCTTTCTGCCCGGCATGCCGCCGCGCAGCATCGCCGACCGGCAGAGCTTCGTCGCGGCGCGCATCGATTACTTGAATTATCTCTCCAGCAACGACGCCTATCTGGTCGCGACCGCCGACAACGCGAAGATCGCCAATCTCAAGGTGCTCGTGCCGCGCGTGCTTTTACTCGTGCGCTTGAAGCGCGAGCAGGGGGCGGACGCCGCGGTGCAGGCGATCGCCGGCGCGCTGCGCGCGCGGCCGCTGGAAGTCCGCGTGCTCGGCCGCGAGCTCAAAAAGATCGGCGGCGACATGTTCATCTTCCTCGCGCTCGAGAACATGCGCATCTATCTCGCCGGCGGCATGCTGCTCGCGCTGATCGCGATCGCGGCGATCGCGCTTACGAATTATCTGGAGGACCGGCGCACGCTCGGACTGCTGCGCGTGCGCGGCGCCTCGCCCGGACTCATGTTCAAATTCTTCGCATCGATGCTGCTCGCGCCCGCGCTCGCCGGGCTTGTCGTCGGCATCGTGATCGCCGCCGCGGCGGGCTTCGGCCTCACGAATCTGATCTGGGATCTCCGCGAGATCAAATCCGTCGTGCATCTGCTGCCGACGCATCTTGTACTTTCGGGTGCGACGCTCGGGATCGGCGCGGGGCTGTTTGTCGTGATCGGCGGGATCGCGCTTTTATTCAGTCTGTGGATTTTCCGCCGCTCGGCGCGCGAGCGGATGCTGGAATAGTCTGGAGGGTTCATGGCGGGCAACGGATTTTTCACCCATCGTGGCGTCGACGTCAAAGTAACGGGGCTCGCGAAGAGCTATCGCACTTCGGCCGAAGAGGTGCGCGCGCTCAAGGGCATCGACTGGCGGATCGCCGCCGGCGAGGCGATCGCGCTCATGGGGCCGTCGGGCTGCGGCAAGACGACGCTGCTGAATATTCTCGGCGGAGTCGATCACGCCTCGGCGGGCGAGATCGTCGTCGGCGGCGACGCGCTAGGCTCGCTCGGCGAGCGCGAGCTGGAGCGTTACCGGCTGCTCAAGATCGGCTTCGTTTTTCAGTTTTTCAATTTGATCCCGACGCTCACCGCCTTCGAGAATCTGGAGCTGCCGATGTTGATCGCCGGCCTGGCGCCATCGGAGCGCGCGCGGCGCTGCGAGGGGCTGCTCGGCATGGTCGGCCTCGCGGAGAAAATGCACAAGCGCCCCGAGGAGCTCTCCGGCGGCGAGCAGCAGCGCGTCGCCGTGGCGCTCGCGCTCGCCAACGATCCCGCGCTGATCCTCGCCGACGAGCCGACCGGCAATCTCGATACCGAGAACACGGCGTCGATCTCGGCGCTCTTCGTCTCGCTCGCCGAGCGCTACGGCAAGACCGTCATCATGGCGAGCCACGACCCCAAGGCGGTCGAGCAGTTTAAAAAGGTCTACCATATGAGAGACGGCAGATTTGTTGTATGACATTTTAGATTTTCGATTGCCGATTTTAGATTGAATCGAAAATCCAAAATCTAAAATCGAAAATAGGAGGCGAATATGAAACGCCGCGTCGTTTTAACCGTTCTGGCGTTGCCATTAGCATTAGCCGCCGCGATGTTCGCCGCCGAAAGCAAGTATCCCCAGCCGCGCTTTCCGTCCTATCTAAAGACGCCTAAGTCGGTCGACGAGATCATGCCGTTTGCGCGCGCGGTCGCGCGCCAGACGACCGGCCTTCAGGGCGAGGGGCTCGGCAGCCTCAAGTCCGGCGAGTCGGTCGCGCTGGTCACCGAGCCGTCCTCGGAAGACATGGTCGTCGAGGCGATCAAGCGCGCGATGGACGAGCGGGGTGTGAAGCTTCACGTGCTCGCGAGCTACGAGCTCGTCGGCGTCGCGCGCGCCGACGCGTTGGACGCGCTGAAAGCGCGTCGGCAATCGACCTCGGAGCAGGGCTACATGGAGGCGCGCCGCTGGATGGAGGAGATGTTCCCCGATCCCGAGGTGCCGAAGAAATGGCTCAAGGAGCGCCGTCCCGATCTCTACGAGCAGCTCTATCCGCCGCGCGCGGAGATTTCCGAGAAGGCGCGCGCGACGCTCAAGAAATTGGAGCGTGAGAACGTCGCCAAAGGCATCAAAGAGTATCTGGAAAAGAATCCGTCGGTGAAGGGCGTCTTCTGGGGCACCGGTGGCACGACGACGCTGCGCCGCTATATGCGGCCGCACGAGGATAAATTTCTCGGCGTCAACGTTTTCGACAACCGCTGGACCATGATGAGCAAGATATCGGCGTTTCCCGGCGACGTCTGGCGCCTCGTCGAGGAGCGCGCCATCGAGCCGATCGCCTGGGCCGACAGGCTGGAAATCACCGACCCGGAGGGCACGAATCTCTCGGCGGACCTGACCGAGGACATGGCCTCGCGCTGGGCGCGCGGCGTCTACCAACAGGGGCATCTCTACATGTTCCCCAATCAGGCGACGGGACGCTTCCCGTATTCCGTCGTCGAATATCCCGCCTTCCAAAAGAAATGGAACCCGCGCTCGCCGACGCCGCGCGCGAACGGCGTGATCGCCGGGACCGCCAACCACGCGGGCCATTACCCGCGCGTGCAGGTTTATTTCAAAGACGGCTACATCGACGACGTGAAGGGCGGCGGAGTTTACGGCGAGTTGTGGCGCGAG
>DATFWH010000277.1:0-3903 GCA_035259465.1 Binatia bacterium | reverse complement strand
GAGCTCGGCATACCGCTGCCGCTGATGACCGCGGTGAGTCAGATGCAGGAGATGGGCCGTGCAATGGGCTTGACGCGCGTCAACACGCCCGCCGCAATGGGCAAGCTCTACGAGGTACTCACCGGACAGGATCTCTCCGCGGCGGTCATCGAGGCGGACAAGGCTTCTCCGCAGCCTCGCGCGCCTGAAGTCATATATCTAAAGTAATGCTTTAATACGACATTTCCGCCCGTCAGGAGGACTTATGCTGCAATTCGAAGGGAAACAAATTCCTACTACGCTCGCGGAGATCGCCGCGCCGTCGCGGGCGGCGTTGCTCATTTGGGATCTTGAGAACGCGATCGCGCCCAACGCTTTCAATTACCAGGAGATCCTGCCCAATTTAAAAAAGCTCGCCGCCGCGGCGCGCGCCGCGGGCGTGCCGGTTTTCTATTCCGTGCAGACGAACTATTCCGTGCACGAGGAGGCGGCGCCGTGGATTCGCGTGCGCATGAAGCGCGGCAATGCCGGCGATCCGCGCGAGCTCGCGGCGAAGGAAAAAGACGATCCGCACGGCCGGGAAATCGTCGACGGCCTCAAGCCCGAGGCGGGCGACACGGTCTTCCAGAAGCGCCGTCCCGACGCGTTCATCGGAACGGATCTCGACTTGATGCTGAGAAGCCGCGGCATTCGCGCGATCGTCATCGGCGGCGTCGCCACGGAGGGCGGCGTCGAGGGAACGGCGCGGACAGGCCGCAACCTAGGCTACGACATGATCGTTTTGAAAGACGGCTCCGGCTCGCGGAATCGCGAGAACCACGACCTGGCGATTAAATTGATGGAGCGCATGTTCCTCGACCTGGCAATGTGCGAGGAAATCGCAGCGGTCTGGCACCGGTAGTTTTACTCCTCGCCCGGCATCAACAATTGGAGGCGATGCCCGTCGGGATCGGAGAAGTAAACGCAGTGCGGATCGCCGCGCCGGCCGGTGACCTCGATCCCTCGCTCTTCCAGCAGCGCTTTCACTTTCGCGTACTCGCCGGATTTCAGCCGCAGCGCCATGTGGTTCATCTCACTGCCGCCGTGGATATTCTCGCCGTCCTCGGCCTCGAAGAGCGCGACGCCTTGCGCGCCGCACTTAAGGAAGAGCTGCCACGACCGCTCGTGCTCGACCTCCATGCCGAGAAAATCGACGTAGAATTTCTTGGCGCGCGCGAGATCCTTCACGTGCAGCACGACATGATCGATACCGGTGGTTTTAAGCGGCGCTTTCATACGGCCTCCTTTTTCTAGCCCATTTTATGCCACGTGCCGATGGCGGTAAAGAGTTCGCTCGCGAGGCGACATCTATGGTATGAGAGCTTGCCATGAAAGCTCTTATAGCCGCAGCGATGATCATCGGCTTATGCGTTGCCTTGCCGGCGCGGGCCGCCGAGTCGCCGCCGGCTACACCGCCGATCGTCGCACCCGCGGTCGAGCCGCCTCCGCCCGCTCCGCCGCTCGACGCGCTCAAAGCGTGTCTGGCGAAGGCCGGCAACGACGAATGTCTTGAGCTACTTTACCGCGCTGAGCTGGAAAAGCGCTCGCCGGCCGAGCTGCTGGATTCCGTACGCAGGTACGAGGAAGAAGACGCAGGCCTGCGGCTCGCCTGTCATCCGGTGGTCCACGCGCTCGGGCGCGAGATATTCCGCGTGAAAGGAAATATCCACGACGCTTTTCTCGCCTGCGACCAGACGTGCCACTCGGGCTGCTACCACGGCGCGGTCGAGCGCTTTCTCCGCGGCGACAGCAAAGCACCCGCGCGCCACGTCACGGAGAGCGAGATTCTGCGCAGGGTGCCGACGGCATGCGACGCCAAGGCGCCGCGGCGGGTTTATTTTCAATGCCTCCACGGCCTCGGCCACGCCTTGATGTACTTCACCGAAAACGACGTCGACACATCGCTCAAAGGCTGCGACGCGCTCGCGGACGGCTGGAGCCGCGAGTCGTGCTACGGCGGCGTGTTCATGGAGAATGTGGTCTCTTCCCTCGCCGAAAAGAGGATGGTGAGCGCTACCGACCCGCATTATCCCTGCAATCGGGTCGCGGACAAATATCGCGGGGCCTGCTACCTGATGCAAACTTCGCGCATGCAAGAGATGGGGCTTACCGAACCGCAGCAATTCGACGAGTGCGCCAAGGCAGGCCGCTTCGCCAGCGATTGCGCCCAGTCGATCGGCCGCGACCTTTCGAACCTGTCGCGCACCGGCGAAACCGACACCGCCGCCGCCGCGTGCGAGAGCGCCGACGGTGAAGCGCGCCGCGCGTGCATCCGCGGCGCGGTCTACGCGCTCATCGACAATACTTGGGATTTGACCTATGCCGCGCCGTTTTGCGCGGCGCTGAAGGAAGAAACCGGCTACTGCACCCAAACGGGCGGCGATTATCTGAAAATGTTTCTGGGAAAGTAATCCGCGACCTCGCCGCTATTTTCGTTTATATCCGTAGAGCCATTTCGAGGTGACCGTTCCGACGTTCCGCGCCGTGTGCAGCGTGCCGGCCGGGATCAAAAGTTCCTCGCCGGCAGAAAGACGACGCGTCTTGCCGCGCATCTCGAATTCCTGCTCGCCTTCGAGTAGCAGCACCAATTCGTCGGTGTCGTGGACGAAGTCGGCCCAGACGCGTCCCGGCGGATCCACCCATAGGCCGCACGAAAAGCCGCGCGCGGCCCAGTCTTTCTCGATCTGCTCCTGGTCTACTAGCAACATGGCTGATTAGATTTTTACCATTCGGCCCGATAAGATCAATCAAGCAGCGCGTTCGAATGAAATCCCATTTTGAAAACCGAAAACTCTTTGCCGCTCTACTCGTTCTGATCGCGCTCGCGGCCTGCACACGTCTCAAGCAATGCGCCTACGAGGGCATCGGCAGAGACGAGTGGCAGAAACCCGACGAGGTGATTCGCGCTCTCGCGATCCGACCGGGCGATCAAGTCGCCGATCTCGGCTCGGGCGGAGGCTATTTCACGTTTCGCCTTGCGAAAGCCGTCGGCGCTGGGGGAAAAATTTACGCCGTCGACATGGACAAAGGACTCAATGACGCGCTTGCGCGCCGCGCGAAGGACGAAGGCTACTCGAATATCGAGGTCGTTCTCGCCCGGGCCGACGACCCGCTGCTACCTTCGCCGGTGGATTTGATTTTCACCAGCAACACCTACCATCACCTGCAGAATCGTACCGCTTATTTCGCTAATCTAAAGAAATACTTGAAGCCCGACGGCCGCGTCGCGATCGTCGAGTTCAACGGCGCTCGATGGCTCGATAGCATGGGTCATCATACGCCGAAGGAAGTCATCCTGAGCGAGATGAAAGAGGCGGGATTTACGCTTAAGCAGGACCACGGATTCCTGCCGCGGCAGCACTTTCTGGTTTTCTCTATCGCAAAGTGAGAACGCGCGAGCGGCGGCAGCGAATCGCAGCCATATTGCCTCAGCGCGTCGCGGCCGATGCGCGGCAGCGGCGCTCCAGCACGCGCAGCTCGGCTTTGCTCAGCGGGAAGCCGAACTGCTCGTTGCGCATGCGGAGCCGCTGCGCGCACACTGCGCAGACAATCTCCGCGGCGCGCTCGTAGTCGCTCCGGCTGCGCACTAGCCTTCCGAGCCGTCGCGCACCGGCGTTTTTGTGGTCCTTCTCGTCGGCATGGATCGCCTTGAAAGCCGCCGCGATTTTTTTCTCAGCCGTTCCTGTACGAAGCCCGACGCAAACTTCGTAGAGCGCTCCGCCGCCGCCTTCCGTCAGCGTAACGGCGGCACGCTCGATCTCTTCGTCTCTCCGTCGCATCTCTTTGTCACTCGGAGGTTTCGATCCATGGAGGAGAGCGGCCAGCGTCTTCGAATAGCGCGCCCGCACGCGAGCGAGCTTTTTATCTTCCTGTAGCCAGACGAGA
>DATFWH010000276.1:0-7423 GCA_035259465.1 Binatia bacterium | reverse complement strand
CCGCTACAGCGAGTTCGGCCGCCACGTCGCGTGCCATCCGCTCGAGCAGATGCTCGCGTGCCTGAACTTCTGCGGCGACGGCGTGCTGGAGAAATTTCCCAAGCTCAAGGTCGCGCACCTGGAATCGGGCTGCGGCTGGGTGCCGTTTTGGCTCGAAAGAATGGATGAGCACTGGGAGCACGAGTCGCACGGCTCCGCGCGCACGACCAAAGAGAAGCCGAGCCACTACTTCAAGCGCCAGTGCTGGACAAGCTGCGAGGCGGGCGAGGAGCTGGCGCCGGTCTACGTCGAGCACGTCGGCGATGAGCGCCTCGTCATCGCGACCGATTATCCGCACAGCGACGCGATCGACAAATTTCCCGACCGCACCGTCGGCGACATGAGCCGCAACGACAAGCTCTCGCGCGCGGCGCGGCAGAAGATTCTCTGGGACAACCCCGTGCGGCTGTTCGGGCTGGGAGCTTAAAGCGATGGCGAAGTTCCGCGTCAAATATTTCGGCAGCAACGACGTTCCGGTCCATCTCATCAAGCCGATCCTCGACGAGATCGACGCAGAGATGATCATCGGCAACCCGCGGAGCGAGGCGGAGGTCGCCGAGGCCGGCCGCGACGCCGACGGTATCATCATGCACGGCTCCGTGCCGTTCACGCGCGAGATCATTTCGCAGCTCAAGCGCTGCAAGGTCGTCTGCCGCACCGGCGTCGGCGTCGACCGCATGGACCTCCAGGCCGCGGAGGAGTTCGGCATCAAGGTCTGCAACGCGGCGGGCTGTAACTCGATCGAAGTCTCCGAGCAAGCGATCGGCCTTTTGATCGCGGTCTCGCGCAAGCTCGTGCGCATGAACCAATACGTGCGCGAGGGACGCTGGCGGCGGCATACCGCCGAGCTGCACGCGTATCGCGGCCCGGTCTCGCGCATCGCCGGCAAGACGCTCGGCATCGTCGGCCTCGGCCACGTCGGCCGGCAGGTCGCGCCGCGCGCGCAGGGGCTCAAATTGAACGTACAGGCGGTCGATCCCTACCTCGATCCGAAGATTGCGCATGAAATGAAGGTGAAGCTCGTCTCGTTCGAAGAGCTGATCCGCACTTCCGACTTCATCAGCGTCCACGCGCCGCTCACGAGCCAAACACGAAAAATGTTCGGCGCGGCGCAGTTCGCCGCGATGAAGCCGACGGCGTATCTCATCAACTGCGCGCGCGGCGGCCTAGTCGACACCGAGGCGCTCTACGACGCGCTGGTCGTGGGAAAAATCGCCGGCGCCGCGCTCGATGTCACCGATCCCGAGCCTCTGCCGGCCGACCACAAGATCCTCACGCTGCCGAACGTGATCGTCACCTGCCATACGGCCGCCAACTCGAACGAGTCCTACGTCGACTGTCAGACGCACGCCGCTCGCGAAGTCGCGCGCGTCCTGAGCGGGAAGCCTCCAACGACCGAAGTCAAAGATCCATGGCTCCTGGCCGAAGCGCAGGATCAAGGCTTCGGCGGCGTGTGAAAAGAGAGAAAAAAGGAAAAAGGCCAAAGGAAAAAGTTTGAAGACATCCAAAGACGCGTCGCCTTTGGCTTTCTTAACTTTTACCTTTTTACTTTTGACTTTTAACTTTCCTTTCTTTCTTCCCGCCGCCGAGCAGCCCAAAGAGAAGACTCCCATCGATGGCATCGAGGACAACAGCTTCCTCATCGAGGAGGCGTACAATCAGGATTCCGGCGTCGTCCAGCACATTTTCAACGCGATCTACGTGAACGATCCGAAGAACCGCGGCTGGGCGTTCACGTTTACGCAGGAATGGCCGCTCTACGGCCTCGAGCATCAACTCTCTTTTACGATTCCCTCGTTCGCGCAGCGCCAGGAAGGCGAGCGCGTCCGCGGCATCGGCGACATGCTCATCAACTATCGCTATCAGCTGCTGGAGGAAGGCGATCGCTCGCCCGCGTTTGCGCCGCGTTTCAGCTTGATCCTGCCGACCGGCAACCGCAGAAAAGGCACCGGCAACGGCGTCGTCGGCTATCAGTGGCAGCTCCCGTTCAGCAAAAAATTCCCGCCGCGCCTTGCGGCGCACGCCAACCTGGGTCTGACTTACCTCCCCGGCGTCCGCGGAGTGCTCGACACAGGAGGACTGTCGTCGAAGCATTCGCTCGTCTCTTACAATCTCGGGGCGAGCGGAATCTACGCGATCACATCGCGCGTCCACGCGATGCTCGAATGGGTCGGCACGTTCGAGGAAAACTTGACCGGCAACGGCCGGCCGAAGCGCGATTTCGTGTCGGTGATATCTCCCGGTGTACGCACCGCCGTCGTCGATGAAGACGAACTGCAGATCGTCACCGGCGTGGGCCTGCCGATCGGCATAACCAAGCCCGCCGACAACTTCGGCGTGTTCCTATACCTCTCGTTCGAGCACAAGCTCTGGTAGCCGAAAAAAAAGCGAGAGGCAACGGCCCCCTCGCCTTTTTACGTTTACTTTTCGCCTTGACGTTTTTACTTGCCGGCGCGGGTAGCGCTCCAGTTGCCGCCGCTGCCGCCTTTCGCCGTCCCTTCCATTTTGTCGCCGCTCACGTGGCCGGTATACTGCGCCTCGCCGGCGGTAAAGCTGATCTGCTCGCCCCTCAGTCGCCCCTTGACGGGAAAGCTCTTGCCACCGCTCTTCAGCGTGCCGGAGATCATCTGAAACTGCTGTTTGATGTCGAGATCGCCCTGCGGCAGCTTCCACGCGCCCTGGACCTTCGCCGGAACGATCCAGAAATGCGCCGTGCACCAAGACGTGCAGCCATTGGTGACGTTCGCGGTCTCATCGTCTTCCCATTCGCCCATGGTGAACGAATTCGACACGACGCGCGTGCCGGGCTTCATGTCAAGAATCTTCGGCCGGAGCTTCAAGTTGATATCCGGCAGCAGAAACATCGTGATGACTGTTGCCTTGGAGAAGTCCGTTTCGAAGAGATCGGCCTTCATGAACTGCGCCTTCTCGCCGACGCCTTCCTTGGCCGCGTTCTTTTTCGATAATTCCACCATATCGGGATTGTATTCGATCCCGAGGGCGCGCGCGCCGCGCTTCGCCGCCGTGATGACCGTCCGGCCGTCGCCGGAGCCGAGGTCGATGACGTAATCCTGCGGCGTCACCTTCGCGAGGTCGAGCATCTTGTCGACCAGCGTCTGCGGCGTGGGCACCCAGACGACATCCTTCCCCTCTTGACCGACCTGCGGCTTGTATTCCTCTTTCGCCGGCTGCGCTTGGAGCGCGCCGGCCGCGAGCAACAGAACGGCGAACGTCCAAAACCATGCATAAAATTGACTCGATCGTCTCATTTGGCCTCCGTGGAAGATTCGTTGTTGTGGCTTGGCAAACGCAGGTTTAATACCCTGAGGCACGTAAAATGTCTATACCCTGCGATACGGATATCTTTTTCCGACCGCCGAAAAATGCCACGCTTTTACGAAGGGCTGCCTATGCGCGCGCTGAAGGAAAAGAGAGGATTCTTCAATTTTATAAATACCTGCGTCTCGCAATGGCTCGCCGAAGGACCGTTCCAGCTGGCGGCCGCGCTTGCGTATTATACGCTGTTCTCTCTGTCGCCGCTGTTGATCATCCTAACCGCCATCGTGGGGTCACTGGCCGGCCAGGAGACCGCGCAGAACTATATTTACAACTCCGTCAGCGGCCTGGTGGGCCAGCAGAGCGCCAAGGCGGTGATCGAGATCATGCAAAAGGCCAACCGCGAGAACGGCGGCTTGTTCGCCGCGCTCATCGGGGTCGCCCTGCTGCTCTTCGGCGCCGGCGGCGTTGTGGGACAGCTCCAGTCCTCGCTCAACACGATCTGGGGCGTCGAGACGAACACGCATAAGGGCATTTGGCCGATCGTCCGCGCGCGCTTTATTTCCTACGCGATGCTGCTCGCGATCGGCTTTTTGCTGCTGGTGTCTCTGATCGTTACCACCGCCGTCTCCGCGTTGAGCGATTATCTCGAAGGTATGCTGCCGGCCGTCGGCTCCGTTTGGCCCGCCGTCGATATCGCGATCTCGTTCGGCTTTGTGACCGTCCTTTTTGCACTCATCTATAAATTCCTGCCCGACGTCAAAATCGCCTGGAGGGACGTCTGGGTCGGCGCCGCGCTGACGGCGCTGTTTTTCAGCATCGGCAAGCTAGCGATCGCTCTCTACCTGGGCAAGGGCACGGCGACCGCCGTCTACGGCGCGGCGGGCTCGCTCGTCACGATCCTGTTATGGGTCTACTACTCCTCGCTGATCTTCTTTTTCGGCGCCGAGGTGACGCGCGTCTATGCGACGCAGTACGGCCGCGGCCTCAAGCCGACGGAGATCGCCGCGCCGACGCGCGAGGGCATCAAAAAAGAGAGAAATATCGAGAAGGCGAACCCGGACGCCGAGCGGCGTCAGGACTGATGAAGTGTCTCCGCGCCGCGCGCGAGCCGCTCGGCGATGATGCGGTAGACCGCCGCGGAAAAGCCGAGCCCGACGTGCGTCGTCGCGACCTCGACGTGCTCGACGTTGGCGCAGCCGCGGTCGATGCACGCTTCCCAGGCGACGACCGCATCGCGGCGGGTGTAGATCGCGGTCACCGGAATCGTCAGCGCAATCTGATTACGCAACGCCACCTCGGCGGCCATGGCGTCGATGTCGATGCCTCGCCGCCGCATCGCGTGGACGACCACAGTGTATTTCGGCCCGCCGACTACCGGCGTGCCCAGCGTTATGATCTGGCTTACGAGGTCGGGCCGTTCGCGCGCCGCCTCGCGCGCGAGATAGCCGCCGAGACTCCAGCCGACGATTTGCACCGGCAGCCCCGTGTTGCGATGCTGCGACACCAGGCGCCGCAGGACGCGCACCAGAAGCTCGGGAATCTCGAGATTCTTTTTACTGCCGATACCTCTGACGCGATAGCCTAGAAATCGAAGATAATTTCGGAGCAGGACAGTGGTCAGGTCGCCCACACGGTAGCCCGGCAGGACCAGCACAGGCTCGCCGTGGCCACGCGGCAAGCGCGCCAGCCAAGGGAGATTAAACACGAGCCGCGGCAATTCGAAGAGTCCGCGTACTTCGCGAAAGAGGCCGGACTGCGCCGGCGCCTCGATCGCTTCGAGCATTTTTTCTATCTCGACGGAAGACGCCATTTCACTGGATACCAGCCGCGGCGAGATAACGCAGATCAATAAAGCGCTCGGCGCCGGGCAGCGGCTTTTTCAGCGTGCCGGCTTCGCCCATGTACTCGATCACGCGCGCCAAGCCTTTGACGTTGATCTCGCCTTGCTTCGGCAACACCCCCCGCTCGGGCTCGAAAAAAAGCTTCAGCGACTGCTCGGCGGCTGCGCTCGACGCATCCGTGGCCTCGACGACCGCCTTCACGACGGCACCGCGCTTGGCCGGATCGCGGATGAACTTGAACGCCGCCGCCAAGGCGCGCGCATAGCGGACGAGGGCGTCCTTGTGCGCATCGGCCCACGAGCGCCGCGCGGCCGTCACCGTATAAAGCAGTTCGGGAACGACTTCCGTCGAGAGACCGAGTACCCGGCAGCCTTTCTCGACGGCGGAAAAATCCTGCGGCTGACCGAGCGGCACCGCGTCACACTCGCCCCGCACGAGGCATTGGTAGCGCGCCGGAGTTCCCTCGATGATCTTAACGCGAAAATCGCCCGCGTTAAGTCCATGGAGCGCTAAAAGTTTTCGCGTCGAGATCGTGATAGTTCCGGCCTCGTCGGCCAGACCGATAAGCTTGCCTTTGAGGTCCGCGAAGCTCTTGATGCCGGGCTTGGCGACGAGACTATAGATCGGATTGTTGAATTCCGCGGCGATCGCCGCCGCATCGGAGCCCGCAATCGCGGCACGGATGAGAAACGGCGTCGCGACATGCGTGATATCGGCGGTGTCGTCGTGCAGAGCGTCGATCATCTTGTCCGCGCCGCCGGGGATCGGCACGACCACCTTGAAATCAAGGCCTTCGCGCCGGAAGAAACCTTCGCGGTCCCCGATCACGATAGGTAAGGAAAAGACGCTGCGCAGCGACGAATACGCCTGCGCATAGCGGAGCGGAATCGGTGCGTCGGCAGCCGCCGCGCTCAATGCCGGGAAGATGAGTGTTAGAAGAAAAACAGCGCCGGATGGAGGCTTGGCGATGCGCGTGACTACTTTCCTCCCGCCCGCTGCATGGTGCATTCAGTCTCCACGGCGATGACCGGCTGCTTGCTGACCGGCGTGCGGCGGAACGAGCGCGTTTGCTGATAGCCCTCTTTGCTGCACGAGATCACGACTTTATCGGGCGTGATTTCTTTGCCGAAGCCCGGCAGCTTATAAGACCCGGCCGCGGTCGTGCGCGTGATCACGGTGCCGCGGCCCTTTATGTCCGCCGTCACCTTGGCATCGCCGATCGCCCTCCCGGAGGTATCCTTGACGAAACCGAAATAGGTCGGGCCGTTGTCTTCGTGGACGTCCGGCTGGTCGTCGCTGCCTCCCGCCCATGCGGCAACCGGCAGCAGGAAAGCGACGGCGACTAGGTGCAGGATGAACGATTGCATGAGCTGGCTTAACGGATGAAATAGCCTCTCAGAATATACCCGAAGACGACCATGACAGCCAGCGGGACGGCCCATGACCATCCGGGCCAGATGCGAGCCGTCCATGCCGCGGGAAGCGCGGCGGCGACCGCCGCGAACGCGACGGCGCCGAGCGCCGATGTCGCCATCCAACCGTACCAATACATCGCGGGTTGGTCCGCGGCAGGTACGACGAGCCAGTGAAATTCCTCGCTCGCAGGATGATAGGTGAAAAGCGCCAGATTATATTCGATCGCGATCACATAGATAACCGCGTAGGCGGCCGCGAACGCAATGGAAAATATCGCGAAGAAACGCCCGGACGTCATGCCTCGAAGCCCCGCAGGTTGTTCAGCACGTGGCCGACGATAAAACCCCACCAGACGATGAAAGCGAGCAGCGCCGTGAGAACGGCGCGCGTGCGCGCATAATCCGCCGGCGGCTGGCGCCAGAAATACCAATACGCGGGCAGCATGCCGAGACCGAGCGCGACGAAATGCTCCTTCAACTCGAAGGAGCCGTTCGCCTTCGCCAACTGCATCTGCTCGAGCACGATGCGCACGTTCAGCCGGTAGCTTGGATAGATGATCGCGCCGAGGGTGGCGGTGGCGATGTAGAGGACGACGATCGCGCCGGCGTACGTCGAGGGCGAGACCGAGCGCATGCGGGCGACGAACGATTCCGCCGGCTGCTTCGCGGGCGTCCAGACGCCGATCGTCTGGTGGGTAATCGCGCCGAGCAGCGCGACCGCCAGGAGCGCGTGCGCGATGAGAAGAATGACGATCATCGGCGGCAAATTCTATCGAAGCGCGCTGCGGGGGTCAATCCTTGCTTTAGCGGCAGCTCATCGCCGGCCGGTAGACAAATTTTCCTGCGGCC
>DATFWH010000275.1:0-5301 GCA_035259465.1 Binatia bacterium | reverse complement strand
TACCCTGCTTCGAGGAACTGGCCGAGAAGATCGATCTCCCGATGATCGTTTTCCGCTACGGCGTGAAGACGGGCCTGATGTATTCCGTGGAAGTCCTGCTCAAGATCGCCGAGAAAGTCCCGCAGGTGGTCGCGATCAAGGACTCCTCGTTCGATTACGAAGAGGCGTGGGTCGCGTTTCAGAACTTTCCGCGCAAGATCAATTTCCTCGTCGCGCACGGGAGCCTGTTCCTCATCCGCTTCGCGACCTCCGACGGCGCGGTCAGCTCGTTCTCCAATGTCGCGCCCGAGTTCATCACCAAGCTCTACGAGCTGGCGCACTCGGGCAAGATGGAGGAGGCAACGAAGCTCTTCAATAAAATACGGCCGCTCTCGGACGCGATCTACCACAAGACGCCGCTCATGCAGCATTGGGTCGTCGAGAAAGAGGCGCTCACCGCGCGCGGGCGCTTCCCGCGCTCGACCGTGCGGCCGCCGTTCCAGCCGCTGCCGCCGGAGCACATCGACGGCATCCGCAAGGCGGTCGCCGCAGCTGGTCTCGCGCCGCTGGCCTAGCGGCGCATGAAGGAATTGAAAAGTCTTATTGTCGGCGCGCTCTGCGCCGCCGCCGTTTTTTTCCACGCGGCGGCGGACGCGAAGCCGGTCACCTTCGCCTACCAGACGCCGACGCTCGGCAGCACGCTGCCGCTCGTCGTCGGCATCGAATTCGGCTACTTCGCCGCCGAGGGGCTCGACGTCAAATCGGTTTTCATCATCGGCGGCCCGACCGCGACCGCCGCGCTGATCGGCGGCGACGTCGATTACGCGCTCATCGCCGGCGTCCCGGCCGTGCGCGCGATCGCCGCGGGCGCGCCGCTCGTCATCGTCGGCGGCATGCAGCCCTATATCGATTACACGCTGATGGGCGCGAAAGGCGTCGCGACGCTGAACGATCTCCGCGGCAAGGTCGTCGGCGTCACCGGCGCGGGCGGCATCGCCGAGTTTGCCTCGGTCGAAGGGCTGGCGAAAAAAGGCTTCGTGCGCGACCGCGACTACAAGATTCTCTACGGCGTCGGCAACAGCCCGGCGCGCGCGCAGGCGCTGGAGGCCGGGCGCATCCAGGCGTCGCCGTTCTCGTTCATGGAAAAAGTCGAGCTCGAGCGCAAAGGCTTTACGACGCTCTTCGACATCGGCGAGGTCGTGAGCAACTTCCCGTTCGTCGTGATCGTCTCGACGCGCAAAAAGGCCGAGAGCGATCCCGAGGGCGCCGTCGCGCTTTTGCGCGGGCTCAAGCGCGGCATCGACGTCTTGAAGACCGATCCGGAAAAAGTCATCGCGATGGTGTTGAAGAAAAAAACCTACGGCGATCCGGCGACGGTACGAAAAGTCGTCGAGCACTTCGCCGGCGCCTATTCCGTCGCGATCACGCGGGAGGAGATCGAGGCGGTGATCGCCGCCGCGCACATCGAGGCCGAGGCGAAGAAGCTCGGCGGCGCGGATAAATTTTTTATCGGGTCATTTTCGGCGAAGGCGGTGGGGAAAAATAAATAGGACCGAAGCCGCCGTCCGGGCTCGCGCCCGCGCAATGGGTTATTGCTTATTCCCTCCGCCTTTAATCGGATGCGCTGGCTTTTCGCTCCGAACGGCGTCCTCGGTCCCTGAGGACGAGAGGCGCAGGGCAAGGCGGCGGACGTCTGACACCGAACCTTCGAATTATGGCAGAAGCCCATCGGCCGCCGCCGGCGGCCTGCGCCTCCTCGGCCGATGGGCCATAAGGAGATACAATGGCGCGCGATCTTGACTTGACCTTCTCCCTCGCCGACTACGACCGCACGCGGCCGATTCTCACCGGCGCGGTAAAGGCCGACGGCATCAACTTCCAGTTCCGCCCGGCGGTTCCCGGCGAGGCATGTTTAATACCCGTCTACGAACAGTTCGATATCGCGGAGATGTCGCTCTCGCAAAAATTTTGCGGTCGGGTCTTGAACCTTGAATTTCCGCCAGGCTAAACGAAGCGCGGGTTTCACCGCCGCCCGTTCCGCTGCGGCAACAATCGATCAGGGGCGCAATTTCAGACGGCGGCGCATCTCGCGGGCGGGAATGCCGCCCTCCTTTTTCATACGCGCGCGGGAGCGCTCGATGATGGCAAGAAATTTCCGGTCGAGACTTAGGGCCAACGTTTCCTCATCGGCGTTGCGCATGGAAACGACGGCGGCGAACGGCTTCCCGGATTTCATGACGACCACGGCGCCCTTGCGCGCTTTTAGCGCGTATTTCGATAGCGGCTCGGTCGCCTGCTTCAAATTGACTCTGGTCATAACCTTACAAAATCCTTCCCGATGCGAACGCGATTTCTCTCTTTAACGCCGACTGCCAAGATGGAAACCATTGGCTCCGGCTCGTCGTAAGCCTCTTAATACACCCTTAGGCTTCCGATGCGAAGCTCCCACGGCGCGACGGGATTCGGCCTCATAGGTTTTCTGTTCCTGGTCTCTTTGTACGGTTCGTATGTGAGCCCGCGATCTACAGCATCTAAAACGAGACGCTGTTGCCGGGCTGTAAGATGGCCGAGGTGTTCTTCGGCTTCGGGCGAATAGTCGATGCGGTAGACCAACGGGACGGATTTTAATCGAGCACATGATGGTCGCGCAAGCGTCGCTCTATCGTGCTTTCATTCATAATTCAAAAATTGCCGTGAAATGGCCTCAACCTTTCGCTTTCGCAATGAAAGCGTTATGACAGGGACTCCGCCGTTGAAGCATCTTAGATTTCTTGCTGTAACGGAGACGTTATGACCCGCGATCTAGAACTAACCTTCTCCCTCGCCGACTACGACCGCACGCGGCCGATTCTCACCGGCGCGGTGAAGCCCGACGGCATCAACTTCCAGTTCCGCCCGGCCGTTCCCGGCGAAGCCTGCCTCGTGCCGGTTTACGAGCAGTTCGATATCGCCGAGATGTCGCTCTCGTGGTACACGATGGCGCGGCTCCGCGGCGAGCCGGTGATCGCGCTGCCGATTTTTCCCATGCGCATGTTCGTCCAGCCGTATATTTTCTGCGCGGCGTCATCGCCGATCCGCGCGCCGGAGGATCTGCGCGGGAAAAAAGTCGGCATGGATCAGTACCGCCTGACGGTGGGCCTCTGGGCGCGCGGCATTTTGCAGGAATTCTACGGCGTGCGGCCGGGCGAGATGTCGTGGGTCGCATCGGAGCCCGAAGGCGCGGGATTCGAGCCGCCGCCGGATGTGAGAATCGAGGTCGGCGAGAGAGACGTCGAATCTCTCCTGCTCGACGGCGCGATCGACGCGCTGATCGCGCCCAACGTGCCGCAAAGCTTTCAGCAGCGCGACCCGCGCATCCGCCGCGTCTTCGCCGACTGCCGCGCGGAGGTCGTGAGCTACTTTCGCAAAACGAATATTTTTCCCATCACGCATGTGATCGTCATGCGCGAAGCGCTCGCTGCGGAGCATCCCTGGCTCGCCGCACGCCTCGTGAATGCGTTCGAAGCGGCCGAAAAGGCGTGCCGCATGGCGTACGCCTATCCCAAGCGCCTTGCACTGCCGACCGCCGTGCTCGTCGTCGAGGAGGAGGAAGCCGCGTTCGGCAAAGAGCCGTTCCGGCACGGCCTCACGGCGCAGAATCAGCTTGTGCTGGAGAAATTCATCCAGTACGCTCATGAGCAGGGATACATTTCCCGCCGCCGCAAGCCGTCCGAGATGTTCGCCGCCGCGGGAAACTAAACATGTCCAGCTTCGCCGATTTCTGCGCGGATTTCTTCGCGCGCTACTTCGAGCTTCATCCGACCGAGGCGATCCACTACGGCGTTCCCGGCTACGATAACCGGCTGAAGGACTACACCAACGACGCGTACCGCGCGGAGAAAGTCTTCGCCGACGAGTCGCTCAGGCGCCTGCGGCAGGTCTCGGTCAAGGGCCTCAGCGCCGACGAGACGCTCGACTACGCGCTGCTCGAAGGCCGCCTCACGCTCGACAACTATGAGTTCAACAAAGAGGACTACCGGCTAAAATCTCCCGAGTATTATCTCTCGACGTCTCATTTCTACATCTTGACGGTGAAGCCGACCGACGACGTCGCCGGCAACCTGCTCGCGCGCCTGGAGCGCTCGCCCGCGATCATCGAGCAGGGGATCGCCAACCTGAGCCGGCCCGAGGCGAATCCGCCGCGCCTCTGGACCGAGATCGCGATCGAATCGGCCAAGGGCGGCGTGACTTTTCTCGACAACCTCTGGAGCATCCCGCGCGTCAAGGAGACCACGAAGAACCCCGAGCGCTTCAACCGCGCGGTCGAGAGCGCGAAGGCGGCGACGCAAAAATTTCAGGATTTCCTGGAGCGAGACCTGCTGGCGCGGAGCCGCGGCGTGTACGCCGTCGGCCCCGAGCACTACCACCTGCTGCTCAAGAAAAAACATTTCCTGAGCATCGACGCCGCGCAGCTGCTGGCGCAGGGCGAGGCGCTCTTCGCCGAGGTGAAAAACCAGCTCGCCGCGCTGGCCGAGAAGATCGCGCCGGGAAAAGGCATCGAAGCCGCGGCGCGGAAGATTCAGGACCATCATCCGCCGGCGTCCGAGCTTTTGCCCGTGTATCAAAAGGCGATGGAAGCCGCGCGCGCGTTCGTGCGCGATAAGCAGCTCGTTACTTTTCCACCGCGCGAGGAGCTGCGCGTCGTCTACACGCCGGAGTTCGAGCGCCACGAGATGCCGTTCGCGGCTTATCTCTCGCCGTCGCCGAAAGACAGCGAGCAGATCGGCTATTACTATGTCACGCCGGTCGAGAGCGACGATCTGCTCCGCGAGCACAACTACACCGGCCTGGAGAATACCTCCGTGCACGAGAGCTACCCCGGGCACCACCTGCAATTCACGGTCGCGAATTCGATTCCGGCCGCCTGCACGCTGCCGCGGCTCATGAACGAATCGTCAGTCTTCTACGAAGGCTGGGCGCTCTACTGCGAGCAGCTCATGCAGGAGCAGGGTTTTTTGAAAAGCGAAGAGCACCGCTTCGTCATGCTGAAGGACCGCCTGTGGCGCGCGCTGCGCATCATCATCGACGTCAAGACGCAGAGCGGCCGCATGAGCTACGACGAGGCGGCGGATCTCATGGTGCGCGAATTACAGTTCCCGCGCCAGCAGGCGGAGGGCGATTTGAATTGGTACAGCCAGTCGCCGTCGATCCCGATGGGCTATGCCCTCGGCTGGTCGATCATCAACCGCATGCGCGAGACTGAGAAAGCCAAGCTCGGATCGCGCTTCGACCTCCGCGCCTTCCACGACCGCCTCTTGAGCGCCGGCAGCATCTCCTTGCCGC
>DATFWH010000274.1:0-6456 GCA_035259465.1 Binatia bacterium | reverse complement strand
CCTGCGCGGCGGAGTTTGAAGCCTTTACCCCCTACTTCTACTCGACCTACGAAGAAGGCGACGAGACCGCCCGCACCGATAAGCCAAAAGTGATGGTACTCGGCGGCGGTCCGAACCGCATCGGGCAAGGCATCGAGTTCGATTACTGCTGCGTCCACGCTTGTTTCGCGCTCAAAGAGATGGGCTACGAAACCATCATGGTCAACTGCAACCCGGAAACCGTCAGCACCGACTACGACACCTCCGACAAGCTGTACTTCGAGCCGCTGACGCTCGAAAACGTGCTGGAGATCTGCGCCCGCGAAAATCCCGACGGCGTCATCGTCCAGTTCGGCGGACAGACGCCGCTCAAGCTCGCGCTGGCGCTTGAGCGCGCCGGCGTGAAAATCATCGGCACTTCGCCCGACAGCATCGATCTCGCGGAGGACCGCGAGCGCTTCCGCCGGCTGCTCGACGACCTCAAGCTCAAGCAGCCGCTCTCCGGCACCGCGCGCTCGTATCAGGAGGCGCTCGAGATCGCCGAGCGCCTCGGCTATCCGATCCTGGTCCGGCCCTCCTATGTTCTGGGGGGCCGCGCGATGCAGATCGTTTACGACTCCGACGCGCTGAAAAACTACATGACCTACGCGGTCGCCGCCTCGCCGGAGCATCCCGTTTTAGTCGATAAATTCCTGGACGATGCGATCGAACTCGACGTCGATGCGCTGTGCGACGGCGAGCGCGTCGTCATCGGCGGCATCATGGAGCACATCGAGCGCGCCGGCGTGCATTCGGGCGACAGCGCGTGCAGCCTGCCGCCCAAGTCCATCTCGCCCGAGCTACAAAGCGAGATTCGCCGGCAGGCGACCGAGCTGGCGCTCGCGCTCAAAGTCTCAGGTCTGATGAACGTGCAGTTCGCCGTGAAGGGCGAGGATATTTACATCCTGGAGGTCAATCCGCGCGCGTCGCGCACGGTGCCTTTTGTAAGCAAGGCGACGGGCGTGCCGCTTGCGAAGCTCGCCGCGCGCATCATGGTCGGAAAGAAGCTGAACGAGCTCGGGCTGGTGAAAGAGGTTTTGCCGAGCCACATCTCCGTCAAGGAATCGGTTTTCCCGTTCAACAAATTCCCCGGTGTCGACACGCTGCTCGGTCCGGAGATGAAGTCGACGGGCGAAGTCATGGGCATCGACGCGACTTTCGGCATCGCGTACGCGAAGTCGCAGATCGGCGCCGGCACGCGACTGCCGCGAAGCGGCAAGGTCTTCATCAGCGTGCGCGACGAGGACAAGGAACCGGTGACGCCGATCGCGCGGCGGCTCGCGGGGCTGGGTTTCCAGATCGTCGCCACGCGCGGCACAGCTCTCCATTTTCAACGGCATGACATTTCCGCCGAGATCATCAAAAAAGTCCAGGAAGGCAGCCCGAACGCGGCCGAGGCGATCAAGAAGGGCGAGATCGCGATCGTCATTAATACGCCGCAGGACGCGCATTCGCACGCCGATTCGTTCCTGCTCAGGCGGAACGCGGTCGATTACCAGGTGCCTTACTTTACGACGATCGCCGGAGCCGACGCGGCTGCGGAAGGCATCGATCTGCTGAAGCAGCGCGAGCTCGAGGTAAAACCGCTGCAGGACTACCTCGCGCCGTTCGGCGAGCGGGCGTGACGGGATGAAGGCCGAAAGGCCGAGAACGGACCACGCCCCCGCCGCTCCTGCGGCTCTAAACATCCGCGAATCTCTCAGCGCGCTTCGAAGCTCGGTGCGCTTTTTAAAGGGCGTCGGGCCGGCGCGCGCCGATCGGCTCGAAGCATTCGGGCTGCGGACGATCGAAGATTTTCTTTACCATTTGCCGTTTCGCTACGAAGACCGGCGCGCCGTCGCGAAGATTCGCGACGCCGGTGTCGGCGAAGAGAAAACATTCGTCGGCCGTCTGATCGCGCTCGGCAAGCATTTCAATCCGCGGCGGCGGCAGCGCATGCTCACCGGGATGCTGGACGACGATACCGGCCGGCTGGGACTGGTGTGGTACCGCGCGCCTTCGTATCTCGTCGAGGGACTGGCAAAAGGTCAGACGCTCGTCATCCACGGAAAAGTCGAGGCCGGTCCCGCCGGACACAAGCAGATCGCGCATCCCGAATTCGAAGTCATCGATCCCGCCGATCCGCCGGACCACGAAAAAATCCTGCCGGTCTATGAGCGGCCTGAAGGCATTCCGCTGAAGACGATGCGCAAATGGATCGCCGAAGCAGTTGAGACGCACGTGATGCACGTCCCGGCTTTTTTGCCGCCAGCTGTCTTGAAAGAGTCCGGCATGCTCGATCCCCGCGCCGCGCTGGCCCGCCTCCACCGGCCGGAGAAGAGCGACGACGTGGAGGCGCTGAATCGATTCACGTCCGCGGCGCACCGCAGCGTCGTCTTCGACGAATGCTTCTATCTTCAATTGGGTCTCGCGCTCCGGCGGCGGAATAGAACCGGCCGCAGCGGCATCGCATTCACGCGCGAGAAGAAATCGCTCACGCAGAAGATGTGGGAGTTGCTGCCGTTCCGGCTCACGCGCGCGCAGGAAAAAGTCTTGCAGGAGATCGCGCTCGACATGGCCGCGCCGCGGCCGATGCAGCGCCTGCTCCAGGGCGACGTCGGCTCGGGCAAGACGATCGTCGGGTGGTTCGCCGCGCTGCGCGCGATCGAGAACGGCTTCCAGGCGGTCTGGATGGCGCCGACCGAGCTGTTGGCCGAGCAGCATTATCGGAACCTGAAAGACTTCGCGGCCGAGCTGGGCGTGCCGGTTGCGCTGCTGACCGGTTCGATGCCGGCCAAAACGCGCGGCGAGATCATCGACGGAATCAAAGAAGGCCGAATCTCGTTCGTGATCGGCACGCACGCGGTCATCCAGGAAAATGTCCGCGTGCCGCGCCTCGGGCTCGGCATCATCGACGAGCAGCACCGCTTCGGCGTCATGCAGCGCATGGCACTGCAAAAGCTCGCGGCATGCCGCGGCGCGTCGGCCGTTTCTTTACCGGAACCCGACATTCTTCTCATGAGCGCGACGCCGATTCCGCGCAGCCTCGCGATGGTGCTCTACGGCGACCTGGAAATTTCCTGGCTGAACGAGCTGCCGCCGGGGCGAACGCCGGTGGAGACGCGCCTCGTGCGCTCGCCGGCGCGCGCGCGGGCGTACGACCTCGTCAGCGACGAGGTGCGCAAGGGCCGGCAGGCGTACGTCGTCTATCCGCTCGTCGAAGCCTCGGAGAAGCTCGAAGTGCGCGACGCGACCAGCATGGCCGCGGAGCTTTCGCGCGGCGTCTTCAAAGACTGCCGCGTCGCCTTGATTCACGGACGGATGTCCGCGGCCGAGCGCGACGAGACGATGCGCAGCTTTAAGGACGGCGACGTGCAGGTTCTCGTCGCGACGACCGTGATCGAGGTCGGCATCGACGTGCCGAACGCAAGCGTGATGGTCGTCGAGCACGCCGAGCGCTTCGGCCTCTCGCAGCTGCACCAGCTCCGCGGCAGGGTCGGCCGCGGGCGGCACCGCTCGCACTGCGTCATGATCTACTATGGCGGCAACAACGGCGAAGCGCTCGAGCGCCTGCGCGTGATGGAGCGCGAGCGCGACGGCTTTAAAATCGCCGAGGCGGACCTGCAGCTCCGCGGCCCGGGCGAGATGATCGGCACGCGCCAGTCGGGGCTCGCGGACTTCCGCATCGCGAATCTCGCGCGCGACTCGCGCCTGCTGCTGGAAGCGCGCGAGGAAGCGCTCGCCTGGCTGGAGAAGGACCCGCGGCTCGCCCGCCCCGAATCGCGGGCGATGAAAGCGGTGCTGAAGCATCGCTGGGCCGGCCGCCTCGAGCTCGGCAACATCGGATAGACAGACAGCGAAAGTTTTCCTTCCTGCGTCCGGCGCCTCACGCCCGCCGTAATTTGCGAATATTCCACGAATGCCTTACAATCGCAGAGTCTTACTATTTTCCGAGCGAAAGGGAAGCCAGTGGAATTTCAGCGGATCAAGAGGCTGCCTCCGTACGTCTTCAACATCATCAACGATTTGAAGCTCGAGGCGCGCCACCGCGGCGAGGATATCGTCGATTTCGGCATGGGGAATCCCGACATGCCGACGCCGCCGCACGTGGTCGCGAAGTTGATGGAGGCGGCGGCGAAGCCGCAGAATCACCGCTACTCCGTTTCGCGGGGGATCTACAAGCTTAGATGCGCCATCTCCGACTGGTACCGCCGGCGCTATCAGGTCGAGATCGACCCCGACGCCGAGGCGATCGTCACGATCGGCGCGAAAGAGGGGCTGAGCCATCTCATGTGGGCGATCGTCGACCCCGGCGACGTCGTGTTCTGCCCGAGCCCGACCTATCCGATCCACCAATATTCGGTCGTGCTCGCCGGCGGCGATCTGCACAACATCCCGATGTATTCGGGCGACGACTTTTTGGAGCGGCTGCAAGACGCGGTCAAGCGGACCTGGCCCAAGCCGAAGCTCCTGATCGTGAGCTTCCCACATAATCCGACGACCGAAGTGGTCGAGATCGATTTTTTCCAGAAGGTCGTCGACTTCGCGCGCGAGAACGGCATGCTCGTCATCCACGATCTCGCGTACGCCGACCTCGCGTTCGACGGCCACAAGCCGCCGAGCCTGCTCCAGATCCCGGGCGCGAAAGACGTCGGCCTCGAATTCTTTTCGCTGTCCAAGAGCTACAACATGCCCGGCTGGCGCATCGGCTTCGCGGTGGGCAACCGCGACATGATCCACGCCCTTGCGCGCATCAAGAGCTATCTCGACTACGGCATTTTCCAGCCGGTGCAGATCGCCGCGATCCAGGCGCTGAACGGACCGCAGGACTGCGTCGAGGAGATCTGCGAGACCTATCGCCGGCGCCGCGACGCCCTGGTCGACGGCCTCGACCGCGTCGGCTGGAGGATCAAGAAGCCGCGCGGCACGATGTTCGTGTGGGCGGAGATCCCCGAGCCGTGCAAGGCGATGGGCTCGGTTGAGTTCTCGAAGTTCCTGCTGCAGGAGGCGAAGGTCGCGGTCTCGCCGGGCATCGGCTTCGGCGAGTACGGCGATCCGTATGTGCGCTTCGCGCTGATCGAAAACGAGCATCGCACGAAGCAGGCCGTGCGCACGATCCGTAAAGCATTGGGCAAGCTTCTCGATTAATTCCAATTACTTGTGCCATAACTCCTCAAGGGAGCCGTGATGGCTGATAAGCGGAAGAAAATCGGCATCGGCCTGCTCGGCTCCGGCGTCGTCGGCCAGGCGGTGCAGGACTTCGTCTTCGACGGCGCAGATCTGCCGATCGAGCTGGTGAAGATCTACACCCGCCGGCCGAAAGGGAAGAAGTGGCACAAGACGCATCCCGCGCTCTTCACCGATAAGCCCGAAGAGGTCGTCGATCATCCGGACGCGGCGATCGTCGTCGAGGCGCTGGGCTTTCACGACGAGAAAGAGCTCGCCGGTTTCAGAGATCTCATCCTCCGCGCTCTCAAGAACGGCAAAGCGGTCGTGACTTCCGACAAGGCCGTCCTGGCGCGCTACGGCGCCGAGATCTGGGAAGCGGCGCGGAAGCACGGCGGCGACGTGCGCTTCGAAGCCTGCGTCGGCGGCGGCGTGCCGATCATCCGCTCGATCGGCGAGAGCTTCGCCGCCGAGCAGCCGGACGCGATCTACGGGATCGTCAACGGCACGAGCAATTATATCCTCACCGAGATGAGCCGCGGCGGGAAATCGTACGCCGCCGCGCTCAGAGAGGCGCAGGAGAAGGGCTACGCCGAGACCAACCCGAGCGCCGACGTCAGCGGCCGGGACGCGGAGGCGAAGCTTATCCTGCTCGCGGCCGTGACCTTCGGCCTGCAAGCGCAGCCGGGAGCGTTCTGGCGCAAGGGGATCGAAGAGATCAACGCGATCGATTTTCAGTACGCGCGGCAAAAAGGCCGCAGCACGATCAAGAGCGTCGCGGTCGCGAGCGCGCTCGACGGCGCGGTGCAGGCGTACGTTTCGCCGGTGCTCGTGCGCGAGGAGCATTTCCTCGCCGCCGTCGATGGCGCGACCAACGCGATCTTCTTTCGCGGCAAGCGCAGCGGCGATTCCGGGCGTGACTGGAGCTACGCGTTCGCCGGGCCGGGCGCCGGCGGCGGGCCGACGGCGATCGCGGTCCTCGGCGATGTGCTCGATCTCGCGCGCGGCAAATCGCGCGGCGGGTTCGTGCCGCTCGTGAAGCCCGGCAAATTATCGATTCAAGCCGAAGACAAGATCAGCGCCGGCTTTTATCTCCGCTTCATCGTCAAAGACCGCGCCGGCATCGTCGGCGACATCTGCCAGACTTTGGGCGAGGCGGGCATCAATATCTCCGAAATCTGGCAGCTGAGCCACAGCCGCGACGAGCTTCAGGCGCTCGCGGCGAGCTATCGTATCGCCGGAAATCCCGAAGCGATCCTGCCGTTCGTTATCACGCTCGAACGCTCTTCCATC
>DATFWH010000273.1:0-3915 GCA_035259465.1 Binatia bacterium | reverse complement strand
GGGATCGGCATTTTGACAAAATCCGGATCGCCGAGATACTGCGCGCGGTCGGCGAAGGCGTGCTTCAAGCTCTCGGCGACGAGGTGGAGATACGCGGCGGAGTTGTGCGGCATCGAGCCGAGCTTATAGTGCTCCAGGACGTTCAGAGATTCGATCACGGCGATGCCGCCCGAACTCGGCGGCGGCATTGTCAGCACCGTCCATTTGCGGTAGCGGCCGATGATCGGCTCGCGCCAGACCGGCTTGTAGTTTTTCAAGTCCTCCGGCGTGAGCGTTCCGCCTTCCTTCTTTATCCGCTCGGCGATCGCCTGTCCGATCCATCCCTCGTAGAAAACTTTCGGCCCCTGATCGGCGATCGCCTTGAGGCTCTCCGCCAGCTCGCGCTGGCGAATCAGCTCGGACGGCATCTCTTCTTTCGACAACAAGATGCGCGCGAGGTCCGGATTTTTTCGAATGTTCTGGAGTTGTCGATCGAGCGCGTAGCGCAGTCGCAACTGGGGCGGAAAACCCTCGACGGCTAGCTGTATCGCTGGCGCCATGACGGCCTGGAGCGACATGGTACCGAAGCGCTTCTGCGCTTCCGCCAGGCCCGCGACCTCGCCGGGCACAGCGACCGCGAGCGCCCCTGTAAGGCTGAGACTCGATACCGGCTTGCCGTTTTTTACATACTGCTCCCGGTTTGCCGCCGCAGGCGCCGTCTCGCGAAAATCCAGCGCGTGCGCCTTTTTCTCCTTCGCTTGATACATCACCATGAAGCCGCCGCCGCCGAGACCCGAGGCGGACTGATCCACGACGGCGAGGGCGAATGCCGTCGCAACCGCGGCGTCGACGGCGTTGCCGCCGTTTTTCAAAATCTCGTTGCCCGCCTTAACGGCGATCTCGTTGTCGGCGACGACCGCGCCCTGCTGCGCGAGGGAAATCGCAGGCGCGGCGAACAGAACGGACAAGAAAAAAAGGGCAATCCACTGGGGGAATTTTCGAGTGAAAAACATGCTGAAGTTCTCGTACCTGTTTAAAGCTTTGACTGTGGATTTGCAAGATTTTTTCTCTCGCCAGCGCTCGAAATGTTGCTTTGCCGGCGGTGACGATTGTGGTACTTTCGTCGGGTTCCCTATGCAAATCCTACTCGGCCCGTTCCACCCCTATCTCGAAGACGCTTTGATCGAAGAGCTCACCAGCCTGAAGCAGGACGAAGCTCTCGCCCCCGTATTGATCCTCGTTCCCTCGAATACCCTTAGGCGCCGGCTGAAGATTCTCGTCTCGCGGGAGCGCCGCCTCAATTTCATCAATCTTCATGTGGTGACATTCTTCCAATTGTCGCGGCGTTTGTTGGAAGAGCGATACGGCGGACAGCCGCCGCTGCTGCAAGAGGGCGGTCAGCTGGAAGAGGTGCTGCGAGAAACGATCCGGATGAAGGTTGCCGGCGTGGAGGCTTTCGCCGGACTCGAAGAAAAAGCCGGCGGCGCCGGCGCTTTGTGGCAAACGATACGCGATCTGAAGGACGGCTCGGTTGATGCCGCGACTGCGCTCGAGGCGGCGCGCGCCGGTCTTTTCGAGGAGTCGACCGAGAGCGTCGAGGCTCTGTTGGCGGTTTATCAGACTTATCTCGCCGGCTTAAAGAATTGGGACCTGCGGGACTACGCGGACCTGGACTTGCTGGCGCTCGAGCAGGTTCCGACTTCGGCATATCTTCGCTCATTCAAGCGCATCCTGTACTACGGGTTTTACGATCTTACGCAGGTACAGCTGGATGTCTTTCTTGCGCTTGTGCGGCAATATCCCGTAACGACATTTTTTCCCCTGCTGGACGACGGATCGAAGCATCCGGCCTGGACCTTTGCCGCGCGGTTTTACGAGCGTTACGTTCACGGCCTTGCTGGGAGCGACGCGCCGCGAAACCTCGCGACAAGCACAGAGGCGAGCCATCTTTCGCTCCTGCCGCTATTCCGCACGGAAACGGATACTGCACGCTCCGGGAGCGAGAAGCATGTGCCGATAAAGATTTTTTCCTGCTTCGGTGCCCGCGAAGAAATCGACGCTGCGGGAAAAGAGATTCTGCGGCTTGTCGACGAGGAGGGCTATGCGTTCGACGAGATCGGCGTCGTGGCCCGATCGCTCGAATCCTATCGGCCATGGATCGAGGAGATTTTTATCCGCCATCGAATACCGTTCACGACTTCCGCGGAACCGCCGCTGGGCGAGCACCCGCTGGCGAAGGCGGCGATTCTTCTCCTCAATCTGCCGCTGCAGAACTACGTTCGCACGCATGTCATCGACCTCTTGGACTCGCCGTTTTTCAATACCGGCGCTGCGGCGGACGAGACAGCCGCACGGCCTGATCTATGGGAGCTTGCAAGTCGGCTGCTCGGCATCGGGAAAGGACCCGACGAGTGGGCCCGGCTGGAAAAATATGCCGGCCGCGGAATCGCCCTCGCCGAGGACGACGACAGCGCGCGCCGGCGTGAAATCGTCGTGCCCGCGGACCAAGTTCGCGCGCTTTGGCGCATTTTCTTCTCGCTCCGAGACGATCTCGCATCGCTGCCTCCGGAGGCGAGTTGGAGCCGTTATGCAAATCTCTGGCAAGTGTTGCAGCATAAATGGCTCTCGCCGGGGGAAACATCCGCCGCCTCCGCGGCCATCGATGACGTACTGCAGCGACTGGCGGCGCTCGACGCTGTTTGCGAGAAAGTCTCGCTTGGGCATTTTCTGGAAATTTACCAGCGCCGGCTCGAACGCGGGTCGCTTCGGCAGGACCGGACCAATTCGCGGAGCGTCGCCGTGCTGGACGCCATGGCGGCACGCGGCAGTTCGTTCCGCGCCGTCTTCATTGTCGGGCTGAACGAGGGAATGTTTCCGCGGACGATTCGCGAAGACCCGTTTCTCCGCGATCGCGAGCGCGAGCTTTTCGAGACCGTTCTGGGCTATAAGGTTGCGACCAAGCTCGGCGGCTTCGACGAAGAGCGGCTTCTTTTCACGCTCCTGGTCGGTTCGGCGAAAGAGCGGCTCTACTGTCTGCACGCACGGAACGACGGCGACGGGCGCCCGCTCGCGCCGTCGTGGTACGTCGAAGAACTCTGCCGCGCGGCCGGCGACCATTCGATCGCGTATATTGAGATACCGCGAAGCGAGGTGGAGAAGGCCGGTATCAGCCCATTCGACCGGGTCGAGGTAGTGCCGCCCGAAGAGCTCGCCGTCAGGCTGACGCTCGCGGGCAAAGACGCAAAGCCTATCGTCGATCTCTGCCTGCCGGTGCCGTCGCTTTACGTGCGCGGACGCGAGACGCTTAGCCGATTGGAGGACGTGGAAGCCGCATTGGGCGAATACGACGGCATCGTGGGATCGGCGGGTTCGTATTGGGCTCGTCTCGCCGCCGGCGGTCTTTCTCCGACATCGTTGGAAGTCTACGCGCGCTGTCCCTTTCAGTTTTTCGCGGGAAAGATCCTCAGGCTCGAGCGCCTGGAGCGGCCGGAAGATTTCGAAGGCCCGGCAGCGGCGGAGATGGGACTCATCGTCCATGAAGTTCTTCACTCATTCTATGAGGAATTGCTCGACGGGAGATATTTTGAGCCGGGGTCTTCGCAGCCTAAGCGCGACAAGCAAGCGTTGCTGCGGGCGGCGGCGCGAAAAGCGTTCCTCGCTTTCGAACGCGACAATGCCGTCGGGTATCGCCTGGCATGGGAAATCATAAAAGAACAGGTCGAGGCATTGCTGATCGACGTCGTGAGCCGCGACCTCGACGATCTCGAAGCGTCGGGGTATCGACCGCTCGCGACTGAGCATGCGGCGGAGGCGAAGCTGGCGGAAAATTGGCCGGCGCCGCTCGGCGGCGCCTCTCTGCGGGGCCGCATGGACCGCATAGATTACGACCCCAATGCGAACCGCATCCGGGTAATCGATTACAAGCTCAAATCACAG
>DATFWH010000272.1:0-2792 GCA_035259465.1 Binatia bacterium | reverse complement strand
CGCTGTTCTCCAATTGGAATACCGAGACCTATGTTCTGATCGGGCCGGATTATACGGCGGTGCCCCCCGCCAAGGGACCCGCTCTCTCCAGTCAAGACTTGAAGAGCGCCGTGGAGCTGCCGTGGAACGGCGAGGTAAGCGCCGAGCGACGCCTGGTCCGCGGCCGCAGCTGGTCGCCGTACGGAAAGATTTCGAAAGTCGAGTACAGCCTCGACCAGGGCAACCAATGGCGGACCGCCCGGCTGAGAGAGCCCAACATCGCGGCCGCGTGGGTGCGATGGGACTTCGAGTGGGAGCCCAAGCCCGGAAAGCAGACGATTCGAGTACGGGCGACGGACGACAAGGGCAACACCCAGCCGGACAAAGTACCGTTCAACCAGCAGGGCTACCTTAACAACGCGATGGTCGACCACCCCATCGAGGTCAAATAATCTCTAGCTCGGCTTCCAGCCCTTCGCCTTCAGCTCGTCGTTTATTTTTCGCGCCAGGGAGAAGTCGTATATCTTCGAGAGCGGCGGCGGGTCCTTGACCCCGCTGCGCTCGATGATGTGCTCGAGTGCTTTGCGCTGGGTAGCCTCATTGATCGTGCCGTCGGGCGTGAGCCCCGGGCGGAAGCGGTCGTAAATACGCCCCACCATGTCTTCCTTCAGGCGGAGGAACTTCGAGAGTATCTGCACCGCCGTCGCCCGGCTGTCGCGGAACGTGATGAAACCTTTGACCGAGCCGCGGACGAATTTTTCCGCCAGGGCCGGCTCGCCCTCCAGCACGGACGCCGGAGCGAGAATGCTGCCCTGCAGTTCGACGAGGTCCTGATCGACGAGCGACACCAGCTCGCGGTAGCCGGCGTCCTGCGCCATGAAGTTCGCCGGAATCGACAGCATCGCGGCGTCGACCGTGCCGGCCTGGAGCGCGAAAAAGCGCGCGGTGCCGGAGCCGACCGGCAGGATGACGGCGTCGCGCCCGCCGTCGAGGCCGTGCTTCTTGAGGATGTCGCGGACGATCGAGTCCGGTCCGCTGCCTAGGCTGGACACGCCGATCTTCTTGCCCTTCAAGTCGGCGACGGTCTTGATCTCCGGCTTGGAGTAGAGCCAGAACATCGGCTTGTGGAACGTGCTGAAGAGAAACTTGAGCGGCGCGCCGCGCAGCACCGCGGGCACGCTCGCGCCGCCGAGCGTGGAGAATTTCACGTTGCCGGCGATCAGCGCCTGGGTGCCGACCGCCGAAGGCATCTGAACCAGCTCGACGTCCAGCCCCTCCTCGCGGTAGTAGCCCTTGTCGCGCGCGATGACGAAGGTCGAGACCGCCGGCGTCACCGCGGGAATCGCGACGTAGACTTTTTTCGATTCCTGCGCCTCGGCGGCGGAACAGAGGAGAAAAAATAAAATGACGATACGTGAAATAGCCACCGGAACTCCTTTGTGGTACAAATCGCAACGTAACCTATACATGTCCGCACCCATGTTCAAGAACGCGACGCCCTCGAGTGTCAGTCCCGCGCAAGCGGGAATCCAGTCTTTTAACTCCTGGACCCCCGCTTTCGCGGGGGTGACTCACCGTGGGCTTTCGTTCGCAATCCAACTGTCTGCTCCTCTCTTGTCATGAAATTCGGCGTCTTTCTTCCCATTTCCGGCCGTGCCGCCGGTCCGGAGACTTTGACGCAGGCGGCGCGCCAGGCGGAAAGCCTCGGCTTCGATTCGGTTTGGTGCGCCGACCGCATCGTGATCCCGTGGGAGATCAAGACGCCTTATCCGTACGCGGAGGGAAGCAGCTTCATCGTTCCGCCCGACCGGCCCTTTTTCGAGCCGCTCACCTGCCTCGCCTATCTCGCCGGCCGCACCGAAAAAGTGCAACTCGGCATCAGCGTGCTTGTCCTCCCCTACCGCCAGCCGCTCTACTGGGCGAAGATCGCGACGACGATCGATCATCTCTCCAAAGGGCGGCTGATTCTCGGCGTCGGCGTCGGCTGGATGCAGGAGGAGTTCGACGCGCTCGGCGCGAATTTCCCCGAGCGCGGCAGGCTGTCGGACGAGCAGCTCGATCTCTTGAAAGTCTTATGGAAGGACGAGCGCGCGGCTTTCTCCGGCGCGCATTATCGATTCGACAACATCGCCTTCGCGCCGAAGCCGCTGCAGCAGCCGCGCATTCCCATCTGGGTCGGCGGCGAAGGAGCGCGCGCGCAGCGACGCGCCGGCGAATACGGCGACGCCTGGTTCCCCTATTTCGTGCGCATGACGCCGGGGGAGCTCAAGCGCCGCTTCGACAACGTGCGGCGCGCGGCGGAAAAGGCCGGGAGAGATCCTCAAGCCGTGCGCCTGAATTGCTGCCTGCCGATCGAGCTCTCGGAAAAGCCGCTTAGCCGGGAAGAAGACCGCCTCCGCGGCTCTGCGGAGCAGATCGGCGAGGGGATCCGCGGCTACAAGGAAATCGGCGTCGAGCACCTCGCGCTGCAATTCATGGTGCCGCGCTGGCCCGAGCGCGTCGAGCAGATAGAGCGCTTCGCGCGCGATGTGATGCCGCATATCCGCTAACCGCGGTTGCTGCCGCCGCGCGCGTGATATATAGGTAGGCTCTTCACCGAACCACACGAAGCTTTTTTCATTCGCCACAGGAGGAGCATACGAACATGAGCGATTTGCATCGCGTCGCATTGATCATCACCGGGGGCACGATCGATTCTCTGGGCAAGGATCGGCTGGATCTCGCCTGGTACATCGAGGCCAACAAGCGCATCGACACGCCGGAGCTTCTGGCGCAGCTTCCGGAGCTGCAGACAGTGGCGGCGGTCGAAAGCG